>CAUJKL010000303.1 GCA_963204995.1 Planctomycetota bacterium
TTCGAAGAAAGCCATCTCCGGCTCGACCATCCAGAACTCGGCCAGATGCCGCGACGTGTTCGAGTTCTCCGCCCGGAAGGTCGGCCCGAAGGTGTACACTTTACCCAACGCGGTCGCATAGATTTCGGCCTCCAATTGGCCGCTAACAGTCAGGTAAGCGGGCCGATCAAAGAAGTCGAACGAGTAATCCACCTTTTTGTCTTGCGCGGCAAGCTTGTCTAGATCGAGTGTCGTCACGCGAAACATCTCGCCCGCGCCTTCACAATCGCTGGCGGTGATGATCGGTGTATGGACGTAGAGGAATCCGTCTTCTTGGAAGAAGTTGTGGATCGAGCAGCACGCTTGGTTGCGCACGCGGGCGACGGCACCGAACGCATTCGTCCGCGGTCGCAAATGAGCCCACTCGCGCAGCTTCTCGAACGTGTGGCGTTTTTTCTGTAGCGGGAAATCCTCCGCCCAGCCGTGGACCACAACATTTGAAGCAAGCAGTTCCGTGGCTTGATTGCCCTCAGAAGCTTTGATTTCACCTTCGATCGTCACGCTGCAACCGGTGGTGAGTCGCTTGATATCGGTTTCGTAGTTCGCTAACGCGGTGTCGGCGATGACCTGGAGGTTGCCCATACAGCTACCATCGTTCACTTCCAAGAAGCTGAACCCGCCTTTCGAATCGCGGCGAGTCCGAATCCAACCTTGGACACACGCTTTCTGGCCGATGGCCTCAGCCAGGCGAGCCTTGACAACTGAGATCTTCTTCATGGCACACCATCCTTGCAACCTAAGTACGGATCAAATCATGCAACGGAACGTTTCGACTTGGCGATGAATCCAACGACAACGAGCATGATATAAACAATTGCGACCCCCGATACGACTAAACCGCCCAGCCACTCGTTTTGCTTGGCGTGCTCGTTGAAGATCGGTGTCACTTTTTCCCAGATCGCTGAACCTGCGGCTGCGACCGCTCCTAACACAGATACACCCATTAGCAAATTCCAGGCGAGCATTCTAACGCCCGTCGGCTTCTCCTTACCCATCAAAGTCGAGCTGTTCATCATCATGAAGAAAGTGAAGTACGCGATCGGCAGCAGCATCATCCCGAAGCTGGAAGCCAGGATTGCCAGCCAGAACTGTGTGTCTCCGCTCCAGACTAAAGGCCAGATCGCGCCGGCGAGTCCCGCGATCAAACAGCCGACAACGTGCGCCGCGCCGCCTTGCGGTTTACCCAGCATTTCGCAGAACGCGTATCCATTGATCAACATCAGGATGATGATCGAGGAGAACCCCATGCCGAATACACCAAGTCCGAACACGAGATTCGCCAGGTTTTGTCCCAGCAACGGTGCGAGCGACTCAGAAAGCTGAAAAGCGTCGCGTTTGATGAGCGACGATGCGATCTGCTTCTCGGCCACCGGTAATGCCGCGATGCGTTCAAGCTGCGACGCTTCGTCGAGTGCGGCGAAGTCGGCAGACTCGTGAAGCAAACGGGCTTCTAATAATTTCCTGCCCTTCTCGAACATGGGGCTCTTTTGCATTTCAGCCAGTTCCGTCGACCGGAAACTGTCGTCGACTTTCGCATGAAAACTCGACGCGGAAGCGATTACGACACAGCTCGTTACGAGTACATACGGAATCGCCATGCCTGTCGAGAGATCGAAGCGTGCCAAGCCGCGAAATGGTTTGTCCCAGCCGCGGTTCAACATCGAATAGGGCAACAGAAACGTCATGTTGATCCCCACTGCGGTGGCTGCCGCGCCGATCATGACGGCTCGCTGCTCGGTGACGATCTTGCCGCTCCAAAACTCCTGCAGCGATGGCGGTAGAGTTGCAACCAGCCCAGCCACATCACCGGTCGGCTGGCTCCACTGTTGCAGATCCGGGACGAAGCCCGCGAGGATTGCACCCCAATCCAGCGCGCCATCGATGCTGAGATATACCACCACGCCGAAGAAACAAATAACAACCATCCCGACCAGTGCTTTCAGGAACCAGTCGAAGACTTTTGCGGCGAAGCCTTGTCGACCGTTCAGCAGCACCACGATCGCCGCCGCAACCAACACCATCCCCGACACAGCAAACTTCGCCGAATCGGAATCGCCAATGGCTTGCGAACCGACAAGGTTTTTCCGCAGTGCGTCGTAGCACAGGCCGAACTGTGGCATGCACCAAATCATATTGGCCATGCAGGTCGCGATCAGCCAGCCCCAACCGAGCACGGGATTGATGTGCGTGTTGATCGCTTGAAATGGTTTCTCGCCGGTCGACAACGTGACGTAGCTGATGGCCGAGAGCATGATCACTCCCATCACGATCGCCATGAGTTGTAGCCACAGCAAGCTCGTGCCGCCGAGTACACCTAAGAACAGAGCGCCCGCTAACGATCCGCCACCGAGCGTGATCGCGCTCTGCAACCAGCCAGGGCCAGACAGGCGAACGAATGCCGATAGAAGTGCGCCGGGCCCTTGTTGTTGTGCATCACGAAGCAGCTTCCTGTCCGCTTCAACTTTCGAGAGTTGCTCGCTCATGGTGTTTTGTCAGTCGATTCGATTGGCGGTCGAGAATTTGCAAGATGACGCTCTGAGGCTAGGACTGTTAACATGTCTCCTCGCGTCATCCATTAAGAACAAGCCCGAAGGGCTGACACAGGGATTGCCGGGGCCGTGAGGCCCCGGTCACAAACGCGGAACCCAACAAAGCCCCGACAGGGGCGACACAGTACACGAGCATCGCGTCGTGTCGCCCCTGTCGGGGCTTCGGGGCTGAGTTGCAAATGATTCCGGGGCTTTACAGCCCCGGCA
>CAUJKL010000304.1 GCA_963204995.1 Planctomycetota bacterium
GTCATGCGCTCTTCCATGCTCAGCGCCTGAATCGTGCTGCCGGTATATTCGATCACATAACCGGTGCCGCCATCCGTCGTGATCTGACCAATCAAGTACAGGATAATGTCCTTGGCGGTCACACCAGCCGGAAGCTTCCCATCGACGCGAAGTTCCAACGTCTTGGGATAGTTTTGCAGCAACGTTTGCGTCGCGAGCACATGCTCGACTTCGCTGGTGCCGATGCCAAACGCCAAAGCACCGAAAGCGCCATGAGTTGCGGTGTGGCTGTCGCCGCAGACGACGGTCATGCCCGGCTGGGTGTAGCCCAACTCGGGGCCGATGACATGCACGATGCCTTGCTTGGCATCGTTTAGGTCGTACAGCTTGATGCCGAACTCTTTACAGTTATTGCGAAGCGTATCGACCTGCTTCTTGGAGATCGGATCGGCGATAGGCAGCGCTCGATCGGTCGTCGGAATATTGTGGTCGGGCGTGGCGATCGTGCGCTCCGGGCGACGGACCTTGCGTCCGGCGAGTCGCAAACCCTCGAAGGCTTGGGCGCTGGTCACTTCATGGACCAATTGGAGGTCAATGTAAAGAATGGCTTGTTTTCCGGCCTCATCATGGACCAAATGGTCGTCCCAAATCTTCTCGAACATGGTCCGGGGAGTGGCTGTCGTCATTCGTCTTTCTCGCTACTTCTGCATGGAATGCGGTCAATCGTTGGTTCCGAACGGCGTATTCTAGCCGACAGCTGCCGCTCTGGGGAGGTTCGGTAGAGTCGGGTATTGTCCGATTGCGTGAAGATTTCCCGCTCATCGGACGCTATACTTTCTGGCACGGGCGACATGGTCCGGTTTGAGGGTGCGAGCGTTTCAGGGTACACCGTGGTTTCTGTTGACGAATTTCTAGCGGGGCTCACGCAAAGCGGTCTGATGACCGTCGAGGAAGTGCATGCCTTCGAAGTGAGCCTGCCGCCCACGAAAGATCCTCCTTCCGTGAAAGCTTTGGCGACCGAATTGGTGCGCCGTGGCCGTCTGACAAAATATCAGGCCGGGCGAATCGCGACCGGTCGTCCGACCGGGCTGGTGTTGGGAAAGTATGTGATCCAGGACAAGATCGGCGAAGGGGGGATGGGAGAAGTCTTTGTCGCGGAACACCGCCGGATGAAGCGCCCCGTCGTGGTGAAGGTCTTGCCGGAAGCCGCAATGGCGTCACCAGACTCCGTCCGTCGGTTTCAACGCGAGGTGGAAGCGGCCGCTCAACTTTCCCATCCGAACATCGTGACATCGTTCGACGCCGACGAGGAAAACGGAGTTCACTTTCTCGTAATGGAACACGTCGATGGCGAATCGCTCGGCGAATTGGCGATGCGTCAGGGCCCGCTCGCCATCGATCTGGCGCTGTCGTGCATCCTGCAAGCGGCGATCGGGTTGGAGTACGCTCACGCCACCGGAATCATCCATCGAGACATCAAACCGAACAACTTGCTGATCGATAAGACGGGCGCCGTCAAGATCCTCGATATGGGCTTGGCTCGCTTCGACGATGACCGTGACAAAGCCGAGAGTCCGGGAGAGGGGCTGACGAAACATAACCAAATCATCGGGACCGTCGAGTATATGTCTCCCGAGCAAGTCGATGACTCGGGGAACATTGATCCTCGATCCGACATCTACAGCTTGGGCTGCACTTTGTATCGGTTATTAGCTGGCCAGCCCCCATTTCAAGGTGAGACGCTTGTCAAGACGCTGGTCGCACATCGCACGGAGCCCATTCCCGCGATTCGTGCAACTCGTGCGGATGCTCCCGAGTGGTTGGATGGCGTGCTGCGGCGCATGCTGGCGAAGTCGCCCGACAACAGATATCAGTCGATGACGGAGTTGATTCGAGACCTGGAGCCGCATCTCGAATCGCTGGGCGTTGTTGTGCCTCGGTCGCAGGGGGCGCTCACGGCTGCTTCGTCGAAGGAGCCTGGTACGAAAGTTATGGACGCGCCGCCGACTTTGCGAGTCGAAAGGCCTTCAGAGGTGGCGACCGTTGCACAGGAGGCGGTAGACGCGGTGACAGCTCAGCCGCAACGATCCGTGCCTGCGGTCGGCATTGATCTGGGAACGACGTTCTCCGCAATCGCTTATCTCGACTCCGCAGGTCGGCCCCAGATCCTGTCAAATCAAGAAGGCGACAAGACGACCCCCAGCGTGGTGCTGATTGAAGACGACTCGGTCGTCGTCGGCAAAGAAGCCGCGAAGGCGATGGCGACCGATATGGTCAACATCGCCGAATGTGCGAAACGCGATCTCGGTACGCCATTCTTTCATCAGATGATCGGAGGCAGGAATTACCCGCCGGAAGTGATTCAGGCTTGGATTCTCAAGAAGGTGCGATCCGACGCCCAACGGCAGATCGGCAGCTTCACGAAGGCGGTGGTGACCGTCCCCGCTTACTTCGATGAAGTGCGAAGAAAGGCCACGCAAGACGCAGGCTACATCGCGGGCATCGAAGTTATCGACATTATTAACGAACCGACGGCAGCCGCTTTGGCTTTTGGCTTTCAGCATGGGCGACTCTATCTCGGTGCCACCAATGACAAGCCCAAGCGAGTGCTGGTCTATGACCTCGGTGGCGGAACCTTCGACGTGACCATCATGGAGATCGGGCCGGGCGAGTTCGTGACGCTCGCGACCGACGGTGATGTACAACTTGGTGGTCGCGACTGGGATCAACGCCTGGTTGACTACATTTCGGAGCAATTCATTCGCAAGCATGGCATCGACCCGCGTGAAGAACCGAATACGCTGGGGCGGCTCTTGCGCGAGTGCGAAGACGCCAAGCGAACCTTGTCGACGCGTCAGAAGGCGTCCGTCGCGTGTGACTTCCAAGGTCGTGCCGAACGATT
Organism: Planctomycetota bacterium; assembly: GCA_963204995.1. Lineage (GTDB taxonomy): Bacteria > Planctomycetota > Planctomycetia > Pirellulales > Pirellulaceae. Next base: position 2,882 of record CAUJKL010000304.1, read on the forward strand.
CGATGTGACCAGGAAGCTGTTTGAAGAGATCACGCAGGACTTGCTGGAACGAACGGCTTTCACCACACGTCATACCTTGCAATCCGCCGGTCTGGTATGGGACGACATCGAGCACGTACTGACCGTGGGCGGTTCGACTCGCATGCCCGCTGTGGTCGGAATGCTCACGATGCTTACAGGACAAGTTCCCGACGACACGCTTTCCCCCGACGAGGCTGTGGCCCAAGGTGCGGCGATTCATGCGGGATTCGTCTTGGACCGACTCGAAGGCCGTCGCCCGCAAGCTCGCGTGCGGAATGTCAATTCGCACAGCCTGGGCATTGTCGGAACGGACCCCAAGACAAAACGCAAGCAGACGGCCGTGTTGATTCCTCGTAATACGCCACTGCCCGCGAAGGCAAAGCGAGTGTTCACGACAATGAAGTCCGGGCAGCGGTCGGTGGTCGCGAGTATTGTTGAAGGGGAAAGCCGCGATCCCACCGCATGCATGCAGATCGGTCAATGCACCGTGCGGAACCTGCCGAAAGATTTACCCGCCGGGACGCCGATCGAAGTTCGCTTTCAATACGAAGACAATGGCCGGCTGCGGATCGCCGTCAGTGTTGCTGGCGTCGACGACAAGACCACGCACGAGATCAGCCGAGAGCACAATCTGACACGCAAAGATCTCGATGCGTGGAGAGCAAAATTCTCCGGCCCGTAGTCCGGGAATTCCATTCGTGCTGGCCCTGAATTCGCAGATACGACCAATTAGCCCACAAATTCAGGGCGACCACGAATCAGATGTCATCTCAATTTCTGCTCGACGCGGGCGTTCTTGAAAACTCTCCCACTGCGCCGCGTTGACAAGCTTCGACGGCTCGCTACGATGGCCAGTGTAACCTCTTGCGGTGACTGACTTTCTCGTGCTGTAGTGGACCCTGCCAACGAAAGGATGCTTCTGATGACGACTCAGCTTTTAGCTGCTCGATCCGGCGATATCACTCCCGAAATGGAGTTTGTAGCAAAGCGTGAGAATCTAACGCCTGAGTTGATCCGCGATGAAGTCGCAGCGGGACGGATGGTGATTCCCGCGAACAAGATCCATCTGGCTGGCCGTTTGGAGCCGATGTGCATCGGAGTCGCCGCGACCTGCAAGATCAACGCCAACATTGGCAACTCGGCAGTCACCAGCGACGCCGGGGAGGAGCTGCAAAAGCTTCATACCTCCGTTCATTTCGGGGCCGACACCGTCATGGACTTGTCGACCGGCAAGGACATCGACAATATCCGCCGCGCGATCATTGATGCGTCGCCAGTCCCGATCGGCACGGTTCCGATCTATCAAATGCTGGAGGAGCTCGGCGGCAACATCGAAGACATGAACGCCCAACATTTTCTTGATATGATCGAACATCAAGCCAAACAGGGTGTGGACTATATGACGGTCCACTGCGGCGTGCTGCTCGAACACTTACACCTCAGCACAAATCGCGTTACCGGCATCGTCAGCCGAGGCGGCTCGCTGATGGCCAAGTGGATGATGGTCCATCGCAAGCAGAACCCACTTTACACGGCCTTCGATGACCTGTGCGACATCATGCGGGAGTACGACGTGACCTGGAGCCTCGGCGACGGGTTGCGCCCCGGTTCCATCGCCGATGCCAGCGACGCGGCGCAGTTCGCCGAACTCGACGTGTTGGGCGAGTTGACTCGGCGCGGCCAAGAGAATGGAACGCAAGTCATGGTCGAAGGGCCGGGGCACATCCCGATGGACCAGATCCAAATGAACATGGAACGCCAGGCACAAGTTTGCAACGGCGCTCCGTTCTATGTGCTCGGGCCGTTGGTGACCGACATCGCTCCAGGCTACGACCACATTACCAGCGGCATCGGTGCGGCGCTCGCAGGTTGGCACGGTGCCGCCATGCTGTGTTACGTCACGCCGAAAGAACATCTCG
>CAUJKL010000305.1 GCA_963204995.1 Planctomycetota bacterium
GCCGGTGATGACGAATTGCGGGGTTCCAAGCGGCGTGATGAGCAGATCGGCGGTCGAAGTCAAGTCCACGATGCCGTTACCGAGCGTGGCTGGCACGAGCGGCTTGGTGGGCGAACCGAGTACCGTCGGCGGCAAGGTGGCGGTCTTAATGGCGGCTGCCACCTTGTTCGCAATATCGTTGGCGCTATCGGCCAGACTCACGTTGATCGCTCGCCTTCCGCTGGTGACGCCGTTCCCGGCCAAATCAAATTCGAAAGTTACCGGGGAGTGCCCAGGCACTTGATCGACGATTGTAAAAGCATCACCGTCGCTGATCGACTTCTGCTGCTGAACTCGTCCACCTGTATTCGTCGTATCGATACGGACGCGGGGCACCGGCTGTAGATCCAAAAGTCCGTTCCCGCGATCAACGGGTGTAACTCCGGTCAAACGCTCAGCATCGATTTCGGATTGGATCGCGGTGAGTAGTTGGTCAACCAAGTTCTGCGTCGTCGAGGAATTGCTTATTCCCAAACGAATTCCAGTGAACGTAGCATCACCGGGCACTTTATCAAACTCGAATCGTAATATGGGATTGATCCCATCGTCGATCGTGAAATAGTCGTTATCGTTGATCCCTTGTCCACCATTCGCTGGCAATTGCAGCCGTGCGATGGAAGGAATCTCAATGGCCAAACCGGCACCAGTCGCCAATAACGACGCCGGAACGCGGTTCGCATGAGTCAACGAACTTGTCGATAGATCCAGTGTGTCGCTGCGATGAAACGCGAGCGTGACGGTATGATCGTTCGCGACCAACGGGCTCAGGCCGTTGAGACGGAATTGCTGGCTTTGGACGGTCGAGCGAATCGCCGCGACCATTTGTGCGTCTGTCGCACCGCTTGCGATGCTAATCGCCACGCTCCCCGTTTTCACCGGCGAGCCGTCGATACTGACTTCGAACACCACCGTTGGATGAGAACCATCGTTAATGACGAACGTATCTCCGGCTACGAGCGATCGATCGACGGCAAGAGTCGGGGCGTTGGTCACGTTAATGCCGTGCCCGACTCCGATCCCGGAGAATGTAATCACACCGGAACTCGCCTGCGCGGACAACTCGCTGAAGGCGTTCGTGATCGCGGTCATCGTGCGACTCGCGACGTCGTCAGCGGTAACTGCACCGATCAAGTTAATTCCGGCCACCGCTCCTGAGGACAAGCCGCCAGCCTTCTCGAACTCGAAGGTGATCGTCGTGCCAGTCCCATTCGTCACTACGAACTGGGCTCCGTCGGCGATCGAAGCGGCATCACTGACAACGAGACGCAACGGCAGGATCAATTGCCGCAGCGGTTCGCTGGTGAGGGTAAAGCTGCTGTTGGCCTCGCCGATACTCAGGGCAGGCGTACCGCCAATCGCGACCAGGCCATTCCCAAGGTTCGAGGGCCGGAGTGCGAGCGAAGCTTGCTGGGCCACGATGGCGGACACGATTTTGTTGGCAATGTCGTCGGCAGTATCGGTCACCGCATAGCCAATTTGCGACGAGTTGGTGGCGTTCCCAAGCACAAAGGTAAACGTCACAGACGGACGACCGCCGCGCTGGAGAGTGAACGTTTCGTTAGGTTGCAGTCCGGCACCACCAGCGGCGGGAACTTGGATCGAGAACGGTGCTAGTCCCAACAAGCTGAGTTTCGAATCCAATAACTGAATTGAATGGTCCGAATTGTCACCGTCTGCTGCGAGGGTTGGCTGCCCATCGCGTTCCGCGTCGATGCCGCTGCCGAGGAACAGCCCTTTGCTGCTGACCACGTGTCGGGCACCATTACTCTCGAACAGCGTGGGATAGCGACCGGGACCTGCGAATGGATCGGGAGCGTCGCCAAAGTCGAGTTGCACGCCGGGTTGCAACACCGTGAAGACCGTGTCGTTAGTAGCCTGATTTCCTTTCAGGGGATTGCCCGCCAAGTCCTTCACCGCACTGAGGAAGAAGTTGTCGATTCCATCGATGGATGCGAAGCCCGTGTTGAGCGGGAGCGCGGCACCCGTGAAATTAGCCGGCTCGCCGCCAGCATTCGAGATGTCGACGAAGACCGTCGAGCCGCCGCGCAGACTCGCGTGAACGCCGGCAAATTGACCCGCGGCCGAATTGATCCCCGCCACGACGGCAGCCGCGACATCGGACTCGGTAAACGTCGTCCGGACGTTGACCGCCGTCGCTCCACCAGGGAAGCCTTCGCGTTTCACTTGCGTGTTCGTGACGTCCGTCAAATGACGTGTCGTATCTCCCAACTCGACTTTGCCGCTTCCCGGTTGAGGCAGGAAGGGATTCAACCCCAGATTCGTATTGGCAAGCGCCGTCACAGTGGCGAGCGATACCGTGTCGACCAGTTCGCCATTGCTGAAGTCGATGGCGACGTTCGCGCCCGTCACACCGTTGGGTAACCCAAAGACGGGAGTGATATTCTCAAATTCGAAGGTCACCGTCGACACGCCGTCGCTCACCGTAAAGGTCTCGCCATCGACGAGTCCGGCCAGCAAATTCTGCCTGGTCAATCCGGCCGTCGAGAAGACCGTATCGACCGGTGCGTTCAGCGCGATGACGCCGCCACCACGGTTCACGGGCGTAATCCCCAGATTGAACTTGGCGTTCGCCGCCACCAGCGCTTGTTGGATGGCCGTGAGGACGACACTTTGAGGATCGCCAACATTCAACACGATGACAATATTATCGGCCAACGTATCGCCGTTAAGATCATCGAACACGCCATCCTTGTCGAACTCGAATTTGGCCGTGACGAAGCCGTTCGAGACGGTGAACGTGTCGTGGTCGGCAAACGCCGGTTCACCTTCGGCACTGACTTGAATCCCCGGTAGAGAAGGAAAGACGAGCGTCGTCGAAGCACTAACGCCCGGTTGACCGACCAGGTCAAAGCTCGAAGGCTGCGAAGTTGCGACGCGATGGACTCCTGGCAGACCTCCGATATTGACTTCACCACCACCAGCGTCCACGGGAGTCAACCCCACGCCGGCCGCACCGATTGCCGTGGTCAGCCGCGCTGCAATATCCAAGTGCGTGTCACTGGCGTTAAACGAGCAAATTGTCGTCAACGCCGTTGCACCGGGCACACAGGGCGTGGCCGGATTCACGGGACCGAATTTGAAAGTAATCGTCGCTTCCGTGCTGTTCTCTCGCAAAGTGATGACTTCGCCGTCGCGCACGCCGCCGACATCCACCTGTCGAGTTAACACCGTCCGGCTGACATCAATCGAATGGTTGGGCTGTGCATCGATGCGAATCTGACCGTTGCCGAGGGAAGTTGCTGTCAATCCCAACGTGTTGCCTGCCAAGTCAGCCGTCGTATTGAGAAACCCTGCGATCGTGTTCGCCATCGTGCTCGCCGAATCCGTCGCGTTGAAAGGAATGACGACGCTGCCCGGCACGGTCGACACCGGTCCGTTATTGCTCAACTCGAAGATGACGGTTTGGGCACCGTTGCTGACCGTGAATATTTCGTTGTCAGCAATGACCGCGCCACCGCCAGCGGGGATGGTCATGCCAGTGACGACCTGGCCGACATTAGCCACGAGGCCCGAATTCGACACGTTGAAAGTGTGGTCGGTAACTCCACTCAGTTCGATGACGCCGCTACCGACGTGGAAGGCGGTCAAGCCTAGACTGGTACCATTCGCGAGCGGATTCGACAACGCAGTTGCCACCGCCTGGGCGATCGTCTCGCGGGTGTCTGTCGATTCAAACAAGATTGCATCGTTGGGAACATTGAGATTCGTGACGATTGCGGCGTTGGCGTGGAGCGTGGGAGTCGTCCCATTCACACCGCGAGTGACGATGTAGTTACCTAGCGAGAGGATGTTAGTGACCCGCATCTCTTCGGTCCCAATTCGAATGTCGAACGGAACGACGAAGGGAAACGCGTTGCCGTCCAAGACGGTCACACTTGCCGCCGTCGTGTTCGTGATGGCGGCACTTAAGCGCGAGACTCGCTCAAATTCAAATGTATTGTTCTGGCCAAGATGCGAGACGACAACTGTCTGTCCGTCCGCGACGGCAGGAATGCCAACTTGTGGTCCGGCGGGAACTCGCAGGACCGTCTTCGCCACGGTGGAGGTCAACGCCGACGAGCCGACATTCACCAAATGTGCGTCCGTGGCCCCCACATGCACCAGACCACCGCCCAGGTTTCTTGGTGTCAACGGCACCGTCAGTCGACCGGGCTGTATGGCCAGCGCCACGCCTTGCGCGTTCACTGCCGGTAAGTGTGCAACCGCCAAAGCATTCACGATCGCATCGGCAATTTGATCGGCCGTTGCATTGGGCGGGAACGCCACGCGACGCGCGGACGAAGACCAGTTGTTGTTTTGATCGAATTCGAACACGACCGGAGTTCCGACTGGCTGGGAGCCGTCGTTGATCGTGAACCGCTGACCATCGATGATGCCGGTAGCGCTCGCACCGACAGACGGCACTTGCAGCCCCAACGTCCGCGCGACACTCAGGCTGAACCCTTTGTCAAACTCGAAGGCAGCCGTCTCGCCCGTATCGTTGGTGATCTTGAACGACGAGCCGTCGTCGATATCTCGACCGCCACTGGCATCAATGACAAAGCGGTCGCGATTGTTCACGGTGATGACATACACCTTGTCATCCGGCCAGATTCCCGCCAGCGGCGAAAGCAGAATCGTATTGCTCGTCCGATCAAAGCGGTACGTGTAATCGTACCCTTCGCGAAGGAACCGGCCATCTTCGAAGATGGTCACGACAGGACCACGTAGATTGAGTGCCAAGCCCTCTTCGACAACCGGGATGATGCGACCATCGAGCGTGGTCTGGTCGACGCCGATGCCGGCAAACGGGTCTGCCACTTCAAAACCGTCCCGAATTTGGATGGCGAAGCTCGAGAGCGTTCCCGACTGGAGTTGTACGACGGTCAAGGCAGGATCGATGTCGATGCCCTCTGAGCCGTTGTCGCGAGGATTGATCAAGGTGGCCGCCGGGCCAACAAAATCGGCCCGATCCAAAGAGCCGCGATCCTTGAACACATTGCCGCCGACGCCCTGAGGTGTATCGACATCGGCGTCATCCACACGAAGCTGTCCCACCCCGTCGAGGTCTGGAGCCAAAACGGGAGAGAGTGGAATCTCGGCCGCACCGAGGATCGCTTGAAATTCGCTACGCTCTGGGATGCTGTCCACGGAACTGTCGATCGACAGCGCGAACGGAGCAGGGAAGAATTGACCATCCGGAGCATTCACGAACAAGGGCAACGTCGGGCCGATCGGAATGTTAAAGTCCGAGGTGTCGATCAGCGGAGCATAGCTTTCTACCAGATCTAGCATGAGCCCGGTTCGTATCCCGCTCGACGGCCCGCCCACGGTCGAACCCTTGCCGAACGAGTTGGGAGGAAGGGAGATGCCCTGATTGCCAAACGAATTGTTTTGGAACAGTAGTCCCAGTTTTACGGTCGTCAGCGGGTGGGTGTTGAGTTGGTTCGTCATGCCGCGAGTCAGCGGGTGTGTCGGCGCGTCGCGATGATGGAACAGATCGTTATTATCGCGATAAGCGGCTGTCTCGACGACACCGTTGCGCAGATTGGCCAACACGTTGTTTAGCAAGGTGGGTGTCGCGGCTTCCGTGACCAGGATGCCCGTCTCACGAAGCAACTGATCCTCGTTGGTATTCAAGGTTGGAATCAGTTCGGCGATCGAACTCCCCACGCCAGCGACGTTCACCGCGCCCTTGATCACGACGTACCGTTCGTAATCTTTGTATTGACGATCGCGAAGATGATAATCCCATACTCGCGGGCCGTTTTGCGCACCGATCGTCGTGGCTCGTACGCCAGTCAATCCAGAGCCGTTGATGGCGTTGACGAGGTTGCGGGCTGCGATCGCAGTATCGCCGCCGCCGGCGCTGCTGATCCGGAATGTGGAGCGAGTCAGGTCTGTGATGTCGAATGCGGCACCGCTGGCCAACAAATCCTTCATGTCGACGAGGAACTGTCGTGGTGCCTGGACGTTGACATCGATCGTGTAAGTGCCTTGCGCGGTGCTGGGTTGGCGATCCGCCAGACTACCCGCACTATATTTGGTGTTCCCCACGCCGCTAACAGCGACGTAGTACGTACCGCCCAACGTGGCAATGAAATCGATGGTCGGGTCGACTACTCCCGGGGCAGCATTGTCGTTAATGGCCACCTGTTGCCCCGTGGCATCGAACAACCGCAGTACGGTATCGACAGAGTTTCCGCTATCGACCGTGATCGTGACACGATCATTGATGTCCATTTGGAATTGGTAGAAGTCGACGTCTTTCGAGGGATCGGAACGGAAGTTTTCGCTGTCACCGATAAAGCTGGTCGCCGTGTAGGACACGGGATTGTGTGCCCGCCCCTGCCGCGTGTCCGCAGCATTTGCCAGTGTGTCGTTCGGTTCGACAGGAGCCTCCGGGAAGAAGGAGGCATTACCATCGTTCCCGTAAATCGTATTGTTCACCACTTTCACGAACGGTTGGGCCGCGTATCCAATCGGCATGAATCGTTGCGTTTCGAAGATCGACGTAATGGGTGATGGAAGGTGGTGGACCTCGTCGAAGTGAGCCACGTTTTCGACATACACAGCCACTTCGTCCAACCCGTCTCGCAGCGGCGCGCGTGTCGAAGTGACATACGCCTTCGTGACGAAGGTGGATTGATTCTCGACCAAGGGCCCGTTATCGATGGCTTCCTTAATGGCACGGGCCATTTCAATCGGGCTATATCCAGAAATCGTTGGGATCGTACGTCGATAGAAAATTGGCACACGACCGGCTGTCCAACCATTACCGCCCGATGTGCCGCTGCCGATCCAGCAGGGACGAGTCCGATCTTCGGAAGGCGACCCGGCAATGTCTTCAAACTCGAATACGACCGACTGGCGTCCGACGGTGAGCGAGAATATATCCCCGTCACAATACGCATCTCCCGACTGCCAACCTAGCCCAAACGCATTCGTCGGCCAGGTGGTCAATTCCAAAGGCGTGACGTTACCGGCGACATGCACGCCGCCCAGCCCTTCACCCGAGATGGTGTTGTTCTCGACGATCACGCCGGGCGTAAATCCACCAATCAAGCCAGCATTTTGAAGATCATTCAACTCCAATAGGCGCAGCGTGGGGCCGACATTCGACTGGAGTCGCGGAACCGGCAAGCCGTTAACAAAGGAAGTCTCGATGGAATCTCGCTGCCCCGATTCGGTTGTAATGGCGAAGTCTGCCGAGTCCGTGATGGTGTTCGAGTGGATCAGAACCTGACCTTGGTCTCGCAACCGGTTCTGGTCGCCCACACCGTCGTGTCGCACACTCGCGATTCCTGTCGGGTCGCGTTCGAACGTGGTTGTCGGATCAGCTGTGGCGTTATAGGCGATCAGGCTGCTGCCGTCGAGAAACACCGCGCTGTCGCCCGCCTGGTCATTCACATCCGCGATCGCGATCATCACCGTGTGGGGTCCGGCTCCGAGATCGTTCAAACGAGCCGTCAATCGAGCCGTAAACCCGTCGTATCCAAACTGACTCAAGTACTTGCCGCCACTGGCACGTTCGTTGTTTCGGAACAACGCCGCGTTGACTCCCCCCGCTCCCGATGAATTAAACGGATTACCGCTGTTAATGGAGTTGATCGAGACCGGCTGGTCGATTCCATTGACCGGAACGACGGCTATATTATTGGTGATGGCAACACCATCGATGAAGATCGCGAGGACATCCGTCGGGCTGCCCAGCAAGTTGATGCCTTCGTTGTACTCTTCCGACGCGAACACGAAATTCAACGCGATATCGTCGATGCCGTTATCGAGATTCGCCTGAGAAATCTCGAACTGGAACTCCAAGATGGAAGCGTCTCGCGTGGTGACGCCAAAGGCGGCGTCCAGACGAGCATCGCCATGCCCCGAGGCCCGCCCCGTCGAACCATCGCTCAAGTTCGGTCCTTCGGCCACCAGTACACTGCCGGTACTCAAGACAATCCCTTGGCTCTCGCCGAGTAGGCTGCCGCCACCTTCGAAGAAACCCGCAGAACTTGCGCCACCCGTGAAGGTCGCGTTGCCGACCGGGAGTACGTTCCTACCGATCAGTGCGTCGCGCAGTAAATTGGCGTCATTGGTGGTGCGCGGCGTGCCGTCTAGGCTGCGGACGATGCCAAAGCTCGGCGGTTGCTCGACAATCGCATTGCCGAACAAGTTGATTTTGTTGTCGCGGCTGGCGGTTCCCGTGACGGTCCCATCCGAGAGCGCGGCGCGAATATCGAAGCGAGTCTGAACTTGCGGGCTGTTAATCGCATTGCGAATGAGCGCGGCGATCTCGAAGTCCTGCAAGAAGATGTACGTGGGGTTGAAGGGGTTGGACGTCGGATCGATCTTTTTGAAGCGAATTTCGACACGACCGGGTTCGCTCACGCCGTTTCCGATCTCTGGATCTTCGTACTCGAAAGTAACCGAATTCACGCTGTCGCTGATCGTGAAAGTCTGGCCTTCGATGACCTCCGAGCCATCGGGAGCAACCAATGTCGTTTGCTGGGCTAAGCGATCGTTGGTGTCAATCGTGGAGGTGAGGAGCAGGCTGACGTTCGAGTTGGAGAGCGACCGGCCGAACGATGAACCCGGTCGAATCTCTAATTGATAATCACCAGCGGACACTTGCCCTGGGGGAACGTTCGCCTGGCTGAATGTTGTGATGTTCGAAGGGAAACGCTGGGCAATTGCAGGTGGGAAGGTCACCATTTCGCCACGTTCGGCGAAACCGATTATCAGGTCGTCAATGTAAACGCCTTCGGTTACCGACGCGCTGGCGTCCAAGTACTCGAAACGCAACCGCAAGTCCGATTTACCCGCGAAGGGTCCCAGATTTAAACGCATCTGCCGCCAGATATCGCTGTTCGTCTGGGGAATGTTGATGAGGCTTTGCGCGGACACCTCGGTCGAGTTGCTGGACGCGATCAGCGTTGGTGCCGCTGAGCCGTCGTCCACATAGACGCGGAAAAAATCGCTGGAGGTGTTGTTGTTCAAGTAATAGTTGAAATACAACACCGGCAAATCCTCTGCGGAGTAACCAGCTAGGCTGAACGCGTTGGAAACTAGTTGCCCCGTCGCCGCTTGCGGCACCGAAGAGGTAGCGTCCTGTCCAAAGTAGAAACTGCGGTCACCGTTCCCCATAACGCCGCCGCCGCCGAGAGCGTGATTCGCCAGCGAGATATTCAACGTATACCGCTGGCCCAGCTCAGGCGCATTTCCGGTGATACCACCCGGTGAGCCGACGCTATCGAAGCGGCCAACACCAACGACGTACGTGCCGGGGCGGGGAAAGAAGGTTATTAGATAAGCATCGGGGGTGAGCGATGTAATCGGCCCGTCAATACTTCCACCGCCACCATCATTGGTAGAGGGATCCCGACCGTCGAAGAAACTCGGCACCTGCAATCCCGTCAGCGGATCGTAAATAAACAGCTCTGAATCAAGACTGGCAGGATCGCCGGTCCAAGCATAGTCGATGTCGAACACGCCGATCTCGTTGGTAGCCCCCACAGTGAACGAGTAATAGTCGAACGTGCCATCTCCCGTCCCCTGGATCGTGATATGCGGCGAGGTCGTGGAGTTGTTCGTGGTGAGGAACCCGAAGTCCGGATCAAAGTTCAAACTCCACGGCCCAGTATCGATGTTCTGCGCCGTAAGCAGCGAATCGTTGGGCTCCAGCTCTCGAAACACCCCCGACGTTAGAAAACTGCGACTGCCGTCAAATGAAGCATTGATACCATGCGTAATGTCGGCGGAGCGATTCTCGGTAACATGCCAAAGATTGCTACCAGTCCCCACAAACGTCGGATCCATTAGCACAGGGACAACTGGGGCTTCCGCCGTGGTGTACGTGCTCTCTGCGATGTGGTCTTCGGCAATGCGACGCACCGAATTGATGGGCTCCAATCGAAGCTCGGGGTTTTGTGCCAACACGCTCGGTACACGATCGCTGGACGTAACGGCGACGCGATAGGTTCCTTCGGGAAGCTCCGCCGGACCAATGAACGGATCGCCGGGACCTACCGTGCCGCGTAACAGGTCCGCGAGATCCGAGCCAGCTAGAGGCCCCGGTCGGTCTTCGGCAATGTTCGAGTCGCGACCAATGAGAACCAGCGTCCCGCTGGAATCGAAGACGGACAAGGTAGTATTAGGGCGGTTCAGACCATCGGCGTAATCCAAGTCGAATACCGCGGATGCATGATGGGTCGACTGCTCACTGATCTCTTCATAGTTCACATCGAAGCTGTAGAAATCGATATCGCCGGTCCCGGCGATAGATCCGCCGATCGAAAAGGTAGCACGATCCGTTTGCAAGAGATTGCCCAGGTCTTGCGGGCGACGACCTGGTACGAGTGGGTCGGTCGCAAACGCATTGTTACTCGCCAATGTGGGATCACGTTCTTCGTCCTCTGCAACGTCGCCTAACAGCGGCGAATGCTTCGGCAGACCAAGGACTTCGATACCGTTCTGCGCGTAGCGAATATCTGCATACCGCACCGTTGAACCCGGGAAGTCGGCGAATTCGTTCAAGCGTATTTGGAATTGATACACCCCGGAAGTCAGTCCATGATTGCTGGCGACACGCAAGAAGTAAGCGCTTCCCGTCCCGGCGTTCCCGGGCAACGAGATGCGCATCCCGGCATCGCGAGGATTCACGGAATAGAAGTCGCGAGGCAATCCGGAAACATGGGTGGGCGTGTACGGCTCGGGCGAGCGTTGCAGCGGGTTGACGAGTTCCGGGGCCAAGGAATCCGACCGGAATTCCACCTCACCACTCACCGCCTCGACAATCGTATCATTGGACCGGGCGAGCACATTCCCCGATGAATCGAGTAACTCGATGACGGTATCCAAGGCATAGTTGGTCAGATCGATATCCACAAAGACTTCCGTACCGGCGATGCCGCGGAAGCTGTAAACATCGACATCGTTCGGTTGGTTGAGGAACCCTTGCACTTCGAAACCAACTCGCTGCGTCGAGTTGCCGCTCTTTTCATTCGCCGCGAGTTCGCCCAAGTACTGTGCCGTGTCGACCGTGGCGTTGCGACCAGGTGCTGTTTCTGTCGCCAACTCGGTCTCGATTACGATCTCGACATTTCGATCGTTACTATTCTGATCCAGGCGCACACTCCGCCAGTCACCCGGTGAAGGTGTGGTCAGGATGCTGTTGTTATTCGTATCTATTTGCGGAGTGCCGTCAGGTCGGAAGCCAGCTCCGACCGTGTCATCGTGAATCGAAGTCAAGACTACGGGGAACCCAGGCTGGCCCACGACCTGCAACGTTCCGCCAATCCGATCGTCAATATCCAAGGGTCGACCGGTGGCTGTAAATCCAGCACCGTTCGTCGGATTCAGGTTGTAGCGTTGCCCGGTTTTGATTTCATCGTCTTCGAGCTTGACGACCAAGCTCTCGGTCGGACTGCTCTGCAACCTCACACCGCCAAACGTGTGCAAGTCCGGAATCAGGATCTCGTCGAACAACCAGCCAAACCGAGCGTCGTCGTAGCGATCTGTTACGATGTGAACGATATCCGTATCGTCCCACACGCTTTGGGTCGTCACCTCTTCGCCGCGCACAACCATCCCGTTCAGACCGTTGTTATCCAGTCGATTGCCGCGAATTAACGGGCCGCGGTTGTCTTCGAAGCCGTCAATTCGACCGATCAGCCCCGTCGATCGACCGGGATCGGAAATGACTTCGTTCGTCAACGAGTTCAGATTGATCGTGATCGCGGCGTTGTCGCGAGCACCGAGTCCATTCGCCGGATTGAATTCGCTGATGGGTGGATTGACGTTATTCCGAATGATGTTGTTGACGATGACCGGTTGCGCTCCACGCACAAAAATCGTCGACGGAAGATTGTAGCCGCGGCCGAATCGATTCAACTCCGCGTCGCCTCCGACACCGTTCGCATTGTCCTGAATGACGCTATTCGTGATCCGCGCTTCGGCCTGATGAATTTCGATGACGTTGAAGTCTTTAGAATTTCCTTCCAACCGGCTGGACCCGCCGCCGAACGAGACTTGCGTGTGATCCAAGCTAAAGCGACTCAGCGGCCCCAGGTAGAAGCCGCTCCAATCTCCGGGTTGAGGCACGTTTTCATTCGCGCCGCGACTGTCGTCGTTATTGGTATCAAACGTGCCGCCAGCACCGAACGAGTCGTCCAACCGCGAAGTGAAAATAACTTCGCGACCATCGAGCCCTTCGGCAATCAACTGGCCACCGAATTTGGTTTCGATTCGCGCACCTTCCAATTTCACGACCGTCCCCGGATCGATCGTTAACCGGGCGCTGGGCCTGGCGCGAATGACTCCAAAGGTACTCGGGTCGAGCTGCCCACCGGCGGTGAAGCCGTCATCGACATAGGTTGGCGTCGTCGCGTCAATTTCCGCCACCAGGTCATAAGGACTGAACCCGCCCACGCGGCTTCGATAGATGCGGCGCGAGACAAACTCGCCTTGAGCAGACGGCAGGTTCGCCAGCACAATTCCGCCGCCGACGGGCGCACCAGAAATCGTGATGCTTGCGGTCGGGTCGGACGAAGCGCCTTCGCGACCCAGCGTGTCCACGAAGACCACGCGATAGTTATAGGTGCCGACTGCTAGTGAACCACGTGGTTGCGATGTCAATGTCACGGCGCTCACGACAGGAGGATCGCGCTGCAGGATGGCCCCCGTCGTCGCACCCGTATCGACAAACACCGAATCCGAACCGTTAATCTGCTGCACTAGTTGATAGACACCGTTGACCGGATCGTTCGTCCGATAGATTCGTCGCGCGACGAAATCTCCTGCGACCGGTGGCAATTGATTGAGCCGGATGGCGGTGCCCGCCGTTGCCTGCGCCGGGGTGAGCGTAAATGTCGACGTCGCCAGCGATGGTCGGCCTTCGAAACCATTGATATCGACAAACGTCACTTTATACGCGTAGGTGCCCGCAGCCAGCGTGGGTGTGCCGCCGGTGGTCGGCGAGAATGTTACCAGATCGACGGCCGGTCGACTGAGATCCAAGAACGGTTCGCCTTCCGAACCCTGAATGAGTAGGTTTTCCGCCAAGACGTGAACTACATCCGTATCGTCGAAGCGGCCTGAGACCGTAAACGGACGCAACGAATTGCCCGCCGGGGTTTCGATCCGGATAAAGAGGCCGTTGGTCGAATTGTTTATTAGTCGATTGCCGTAAATGTCGGGACCGATACGACTGTAGTCCGAAGTGAATTCGCCATCGGCCTGATATCGCGGCGCATGAAAATTCGTCTCATCGAAACTGTTTGGCGAAGCCGACAAGGCGGCGTCCGCACTGCGCTGAATGTTATTAAACGAAATCGTCGGACGCGTCTGGATCATCTGAATCGGGTTGACGACTTGCTGTTGTGATTCGATCACAATATTGCCGCCGCCGCCGTAGAGAATGTCCGAATTATTGACGTAGTTCAGGAAGATCCCCTGGTCTTCCAAATTCGCGCGGGCTTCGGCACGGTCAACATCTGCGCGGAACACGAGACCGCCCCAATCGCCGGCAGCCGGAAGCGTGGTAGGCAGGTTGGTGTCGAGACCAATCGATTCATCAAGCCATGACGTAAAGATCACTCGTGAATTTGGCGTGCCCAGAACCTGCAAGGCCCCGCCGCTACGATCGACCGTCAAGGAAGAGCTGCCGACGCCGATGCGCGAACGTCGCAACTTAAAGATCGTGCCGGGGTCGACCATCACGGTGACGCCCTTGGGAACTTCCATCGTGGTGCCGTCCGATAGGCTCGCGCCACCCGTCGACGATCCGCTGAAGCCAACCTCATACGCAAAATTGTCCGTCACCGAATTGATGTCTTTGTCCACACCTCCGTTGCCAACAATTCGAACGATATCGGTCGGCTGAGCGACCTCGAAAGCATTTGCAATACCGGCCCGAGCGATGTTATTGAAGGGGTGGCTCTGCGAGCCATCCGCGTTCGGCCCGGCCAACTTATCGACGAACAAGGTGCGACCGCCAATCGCGATACCGCTAAACGAGGAACTCGTCCGCAGCTGCCGTTCGCTCTGTTGGTCCGTACCGCTGGCGAGTTGTGCTGGCGTCAAGCGAAGACCAAGGATCACCTGATTGCCTTCCGCAACCGCCTGCACCGTGATGCCATTGTTCGGCTGTCGAATACTCGCCGCCAAATTCTGCGCAATCGTCGCCGCTGTCGTCGTTGCCGTGACTTGGATGCAATTCGGGCCGCTGCAAGATGGGCCGCCAAGGTCCGTCCGATCGAACGTGATCCTGCGTTCGACTCCCCGATTGTTGACAACCGTCAAGACTTGACCGTCAGTAATCGTACTGCCCCGACCGACCACCGTTAGAACTCGATTGAGCGGCTGTGTTTGGAACCAGAAGTTATACGATCCACCGGGAACGCCATCGGCGTCGCCATCCAAGGCGGTCGGTGTCAGGTCAACGTCGCGAAGAATCGCTTCGCGATCCACGTCCGCCCTGAAGTTAAGCCTCAAATCATAAGCGCCCTGCGATGTCCCGCCTAAACCCGAGTCTTCGATCGTCGGGTCGAAATCCGTGTTACCGCTTGCCGATATGCCGATGTAGTAAACGCCCGCACTAAGCTGCAACTCGATGAACGAATCACGGCTGTAATAGTCGTCATTGCGGGCGATCAATTCGCGTGTGCCGTCCGGATTCTCACGATAGAGCGACATCGCGGTATCCAGCAGGCTTGAATTCGGTAGCCGCTCGGCAAAGGTCTCGGCAGTGAACAGACCCTGCTGACCGGGATCGACATCGATGGTGAAGCGATACAGATCGATATCCACGCCGTCCGGCCGATATAACTCCTGGCCATGTACGATGTCGTGATTGCCGGGGAAGATCGGCTCAGGAATCGGCAAGTTCGAAGTTGGGAACTGTAGATTCTGCACGCTCAGACCACGAGGTGTTTGCGGGCTATTTATCGTTGTAGGAAAGGTTCCGTTCGGCAGAGCCGTGCTGAGGAACGAGAACGAGCTTTGGAATGCCATCAGCGTCGAGCCGGGCAGATCATTGGCTCGATTGAGCCCCAGCATACTGCCGATCCCGATCATCGTGTTGATGAACCAGTCACCGCCGAACTGGTCGTTCCATTGGTTCGAGCTGTCCAACAAGAGAAGTCCGTTAGCGTAGGTCGGATCGACTCGAACGCGGAAATCGTTGGATGGATAGTCCAACACTCCAGCGGCCGTGGCATCGAGGCCGCGCAGATCGCCGGTCACAATCGTGAGACCTTGGTCCGCCGACTCGATAAACTGAACGCCGAGATCCTTGCTCCAAAGCTTGAAGGCTTCACGGGCACGGCGCTTTTGCTCCTCGGTAATCGCGTTCTTGAGCTGAACACCGGCAGCGTCTTGCCCAAAATTGGATTTGAAGTTGTAGAGAATCGTCGTGACACCGGGCGTTGCGTCGCGACCATTCGACCCGAAGTTTTGATTGACGTGCTGTTCGCCACCTTGGCCAACTTCGTCCGGAATATCCCGATGCCCCGGTTCGTCTTCGTTGCCGGGGAAGTCCAGATTGAACGGTTGTGCGCTAATCGCCGACGAAATGATCAAACCTTGAGAAGACGCCGAGACACCGCGTAAGGCCGAACTGATGTCAACGTTTCGATCGTTCGTCAAGTAAATGACGTCTCCCAGCGCCGTCGCTCGCGCGCGGAACGGGGCAGCGTTGATCGCATTGACGATTTGCTGTGCCACCGCGGCGCGTTGGTCGCGCTGAGACGCCAAGAGATCCACCGTCACGTTGATCGGCTGTGCCGTCGGGTCGAACAGGGTGCCGCTACGGTTGACTTCGAAGATCAGACGCGTTCCGCGATCGTCGACGATCGATAACGTGGCACCATCAGGAATCGCCGGCAAGCCACTCGTGCCGTCGCTGATCGTCAGGACCGGCCCGGCGTCGAAGCGAGCCTGAATGGATTTCTGAAGTCCAGCCAAACCATCCAAATTGCCAATCGATTGATCGCCGGCCAAGGTCACCCGATTTGCAATCACAGTCGCAGTGACATTGAAGCCGGCCCGGTTAATCGCGTCGCCGATGGCATGTGCGATGTCGGTTGCCGTAAAGGATCGATCGGGAACAAAGGGAATCGGCTCCGCTCCCGGGGTCTGGGCACCGGGCGTGCCGAAATGAGTCACACTGCTTCCACCGGGCGTTGTCACCGTGTGAGATACGCTGCCCCCGAGATGAATCCTACCGCCACCGACATTCAACGGAGCCATCTGAACAATCGACCCGTCGACTACCTTGGAACGGATAGCCGCCACGACGTTATTAACAACGGTCGCCTGTGAATCGGTTGGCGTGAAACCGATCTGGACGTTGGTGGCCCCATTCAATCCATTGGACGCCACCGTATCTTCAAACTCGAAGACGACCTCGGTCGGAATATTCACGCCATCGTTGAAGCCAATGCGAATTTCATCCCCGTCCGTGATGCCGCTTCCGGCGGGAACACTCAGAAAGAACCCGCTATCGAACTCGAACAGCTGCGTGGTTCCGGAGGCATCGGTGATTGTAAATGTATCCGGATTAGTATCGCTACCATCGAAGGCGTCGCCACCACGAATCGCTTCGATCACTTGCCCGTTGTCGAATTTATTCTCGAAGTCTTCCGTCAATCCGCTTACGCCTGTGCCCAGATCCAGGTAGCGCTCGCCTTCAAATCGAATCCTGTTGCCGAAGACGGTTGCACGCGCCCCAAAACTCGCGCTATTGATCACCTTTGCGATCGCTCGCGTCATTTCAGCTTGGGTCAAGCCCGACGAAAATGGAATCCGAATGGCACCGGGCTCGTTCACAACCGGTGGTTCGTTCGAGTCAAACTCAAACTTACGAAGTTGGTTCGCTGCATCGGTGATGGTGAATAAGTCACCATCAACAAAACCCGAACCGCTGCTCGTGACCACTAGCACCGCACCGACGTCAGTGTCGTCCGCCAGGTTGATGGCCGTATCGAAACTACTCCCCAGACCCGTCAGCCGAATCGGCGAATAATTGATCTCACGGTCGCCTACTTTTGCCAAAGCATCACCGCTATTCAGTGACGCGACAATCAACTCACGAGCCGCGGGGTGCCGATTAATGGCGTCAATGACTTCTTGGGCGGTCGCCTCATCACTCGAATGTGAATTCAGATCCAGGAAGACGGTGTTGCCAACGACGTTGACACGCAATCCAGGAGCGCCACCGGCACGATCCCCCAAATCATTCGATGTCACCAGGATCGAAATGTCTTGCTCATCGGGTCGAACGGAGGTGAATTGCAGCACAACGTCGTTATTGGAATTGAAATCCGAAGACGCTACGACATTGGGCGTTAACCGCTGCGGCGGCAGAGGCGCAGCCTCGTTGGTTCCAACGCGAAGACGGAATGTGCCAGGACCGAGCAATTCGAGAGGATTATCTGGATTCACGAGGGCGGCCAGATCCGTCTCCGTACCCTTATGCTGCTCGAACGTCAATGTCACTCGATCTGCAACCTTGTCGTACGCCACCTTTGTTGGCTTGATCGTCACATCGTCCGTGTTCCGCACCGTACTCGAGGTGAAGATCAGCTGATAGAAATCGGGGCTCTCTGCCGAGCGCGGGGTGGGAGCCCCAAGGTCATCATTTTCTACGAACAAGTCGTCGTTGTTGAAGTAGACGTCAATCTGATTTCGCGACTGAACAATCCCGCCGAAATTTGGGTCGCTCTGATTCGTTACTCGCCGTACGGGTTGCGGAACGACCGCAACCACCTGCGGTCCGAGGTCGAGAGTAAAGTCGATGGTGTCTTTCGTGGAACTACCGTCGTTGTCGGTTAGCGTGGGAACGTAGCTCTCGTTCCTCAAATTCTTCAGCGGTGTGGGAGACCCAGCGCCAAAGATTTCGACGCGGTACAGGTCGTCGGGCAGCGTCTCGGCAAAACGCACAACAACTTCGTTCTCGTTCGGGGCGGCCGTCACGCCAATAAACCCTGGCTTAATCACCAAGTCAT
Source organism: Planctomycetota bacterium (assembly GCA_963204995.1). GTDB lineage: Bacteria > Planctomycetota > Planctomycetia > Pirellulales > Pirellulaceae. The sequence goes on from CAUJKL010000305.1 coordinate 18,039, forward strand.
CGGTGGTGCCGAACATCCCGTCGAGGCCCGGTCGCGTGATGCGAATCGCGTTGAGCGTTGCCGAGTCGATCCGCTGATCTTCATCGAAACGGATGTTTAGCTCGCGCGGTGCCACACTGCGTACATTGGCGCTAGGATCTTCGAACGAGAACAAAACGCTGTTATTCGGCTGAATGCCGGCTAATCGCGGCCCAGCAGCGAGTAGTCGACGGTCTTCCAACTTCTCGAGGAGAAGCTGGCGCTGCGACTTTCGCTCTTGCTTCGCTCGACGCTTTAAGCGTGAGCGCTGCGAGCCAAAAAGCGTTTCGTGAGAACGTCCAATCGACATAAACAAGCCCTCAGATTAGGGGATCGCTACTATAGCGAGATTGATTGGCAGAGTTCAGTAAAAACCGATGTATTAACTAGACAATACCACCGCGTGGAGAGGCCCTATCAGGCCACTCAATTGCGCTAAATCCGGTCATAGTACACAGTTTCCGTAGATTTCATCGATTATAGTTGGCACTGAACCCATTGCAAGAAATTGGGGTGCCAGCAGGATATGCGCTGTCATTCTTCCCAAACTAACACCTTAGAAACGCTCCGTCCTCGTCGCTCAATACAACCCATACATCCCGTTGTCCCATCTCAATACCCCCTCACTTGGGTGAAGCCGCCTCATGCTTCCGCCGGCGGTGATCGTAGCCTCAGAACTCCTGATCCAGGAGCCGAGAACTCTGGGAGTCAGCGGATTCTCGACAAGGCAGCGGGAGAATAAGGTGATACCAAAATCCAATTCGTGGTCGTCTTGAATTCGTGGGGTCAGCCGGTTTGACCCCACGAATTC
>CAUJKL010000306.1 GCA_963204995.1 Planctomycetota bacterium
CGAAGACTCCGCCACAGCCACCCGCCCAATCGTCTACTACTGGTGGGGACTGAGGCTATTCATTCAGGCGCTCTTTCTCAAGTTCGCTGCTGATGAAACGCTGCATGAGTGCAGGGCCGACAAACACTGCAAACCAGTGAAAGATCAGCCCGACGCCCCACCCGGCCAGCGGCCATTTGAACCACAAGTGCTGGGGGCTGGTGCTGTAATTGATGAAGATTAACAGCGGATTGACCGTGAGATAAGCGGCGAGATGGATATAGAAACCTAGCCTCGCACCTGCTCGAAGATAGACGCGTCGATTCAATTTGTCGTGCTTCACCAGTTAAATCCCTTCTATGTGCGATTGCGTGGCTTGCACGCAGTTCAGCTCGCGTGTGACACAGCAAACCAATCGCAATTGTACAACGCTGCATGCGGCTACGGGCGCGACTCATTCCGGACAGAAATACATCAAACAACGTTGATGGTAGAGTCAGTGGCCAGATTGCACAAGGAGAATCGAGGACTTGGCAAGAGGAAGTACATCCTCGTGGCAACGCGATTCGGTGAACAGAAACGCTGGCTGTTCGCTTTGGCTACGCCTCGACCAAGCTCTTGCCGAGCACTACGACCACGGTGCCACCCTCGGTGGTCGCGATCTCTGCGTCCTTCTGTTGAACGCGGATCTTGGTGACTTTGCCTTGGAGTGTGCCGACCGACACTTCGTCTCCTTCGCGCAGCTTTAACACCTTGCCTTCGGTGCGCACGTTGATCCAAATCACGGGGCTCCCGTCGGATTCTGTAATCCCGGAGACGGTCGCTTGTGTCGCGGGATCGAATCCCGGCTTGGCAACCGGTGTGGGAGGAGGTGTAGGTGGTTCAGCAATTGTCAGTTTGACTTCGCCGTGAGCGGACTTGGAAGGCAGGCCGCTGTCCTCCACGCGATAGGAGAATTGAAAACTTCCCAGTTCGCTCGGCGTCCAACTCACTTCACCATTCGGACGGATCACGAGACCCGCAGGAGCATCGCCTTCGAGAAAGTACGACAGCGGATCGGACTCGGGATCAGTGGCTTCGAGGCGGAAGGTAAGTGGCTTGTTGGGATGGCCTTGCTGCGAGGTCGTGGCCGCAACGCGTGGCGGTTGATTGGCCGGCGCGAAGAAATTGCGGGCGATGATCGTGTCGACGTACTCTTCGACATCTGGGCGCGCCAAACGATCCGCTGGCGGCTCAGCGAGTGTTTCACGATTCGGAGCCCCCGTAACCGAAATCGCCTCGACGGTCATCGAAATGTCCAACAGCTTGGACGTCGCCAAGGGCTTAATACTCAATCGAGCAATCCGATGCATGTGATTCACGCTATAGAAGTCATACAGAAAGCGAGTCAGTTGTTTGAGATCGCCTTGGGCTGACAACAGAAAGCGATGGATGTAGTAGACCTTCCCCTCGAAATGTCCCGCAGCGGGACTGACCTTGCGGCCTTCCAAACCGACAGCATCCGCTCGCTTGCCCAGCCAATCGAGATACAACGCTTGGGCTAAAGCTCGATCCTCCGGTAACGATCTTTCGCGCCAGTCGCGCAGATTCTTCTCTGCTTTTTTGCCTTGCAGTGCGACTCGGCTTTGCGTCGCCAGCTTGTCGCGCAAGGCGATCTCTTCTGTATCACGCTGATCGAAGGCGTTCATGATCCGATCGACCACATAGAAACCGCCCAAGATTAACAAGGTCGCGACGACAGCCGCAGCCAATATCTTTTCACGTTTCGTCATGGAGCTGCACTTTACTTGTTGTTGGTTGGCACCTGAGTACTGGATGGTGCTCTTTCTGGCTCGCTCGCGGCGGCACTTGCTTCGCCAGGCGGTGAACCAGCGTTCGATGAATCGAGCGAAATGGTCTTGGTCAGTAATACCGTCTCTTTGAATCGCCAGTTGTAATCTTGGCGTCGGACGTCGTCCGAGGTGCCGGTACTGACGATGCTTCGCTCTTGCACGCGCAGCGATTCGCGGAGGTGACTGAGTTGCTCCGCTTCACGCGTGTGCCCTTGCAGAACGATCTGGGCTCCGCTGGGTTGGCGAGTCGTCATTTGGATCTCGTTGAAGATCGCGTCCTCGGGTGGTGGAAGTTGCTTCGCCATGAAATAGAGTTCATCGAGCCACGTGATGTCGTTCGCGAGAAACTGCTCGACCACTCTGGCTTGTGCGATGCTTGCGTTCGCAGTCTCGACGTCTTTCTTTAGCGACACCGATTCGTCGTTCAAGTCCGCAATCACCGCATCCATGCTGGAAAGCTTGTAATAAATTCCCGCCGCGATAAGGAGCAGCGTCGCGGCAATCGCACCGCCGATCAGCGAGTAGCGTTTGGATTGGCTCGGCGCTTCGGGGCGTTTGCGAGGATGCAGGAAGTCGATTGGGTGTGTCGCACCAGCGGCTTCGTCCAGCAACATGCCGAGCAGCGGCGCGAACCGTCCAGGATGATTCGGTCGAGTGGCCTTGAGTGCGGCGTCGACTTCGATGCCGTCGAACGGATCGAACAATTCGACCGCGAGCGACAATCCGCCTTCGATCTCCTCTTTCAAAGTGCTCTGGTCGGTGCCATCTCCGCACAGAATGACTTTCTCGACTCGTCGTCCGCGCAGCTGGTTCTGAGCCGAAGCAATCGTGCGCCGGATCTCGCCGAGCAACGCCTTGGTCTGCACCGTCCCGTCCTCGGCAATTGCCAGGCGAACTGTTCGCATGAGAACCACCGCTTCGTCGACGAGCACGGTCAGATCCGCTTCGTCCGCCAGCAGATCGACCATCAACCGACAGGGCTGGGCCGTGCCATGATCGTGCCGCCGCAATAACGAAGCGGCGGCAAACGCGCGCAGCACCAGACGCTTGGGCGAGGAAGACACAATGGCCTGACAGGTCGCAGCAATCTGCGACACGACATCGGGCGAAATCGCAGCGGCGAGGACGCTGAACGTCTCGTCTTCGGAGGTATCGAGGTAGACGAAGTCGATGGGCCAGTCTTCGCCGATCGTCGTGAACTGACGCAGCGCTTGGAAGCGGACCAAGTCGGGTAATTCTTCGAGAGGCGATGGCGGCAAAGTCAGCTGCCGCAGTTCAATATTGGCGCGCCCGACGGCGACCAAGGTCTCCGCTCGACCAATACCGCGCGCGGCAAGTGCTTGGGCCACCTTCGCGCCAACGGTCTCGTCGGAAAATGTTTGTCCTGCATCTCGCGGGCCGAGATCGACAGCAAAGGCATGCTCGACGACAACGCCACCGCCCTGCGTGCGTGCGACGGCGACGCGGGCTTCTCGCAGTCCCCATTCAAGTGCTAATAATCTCGCCATCTGTACCTCTCGCCTCTACGGAGCAACCGCTGCTCCCAGTAAATCGACCCCTAATGTCTCGAGTGCATATCCGCGCCCCAGGTGACTGATATCCCTCCAGAATAGTTCCCGTGGCTCGGTGCTGGTAGCATCAAAAACCACTTCCGCTCGTGAAGACGGGCCCCCGCCTTGGAAATAGCCCACGATTTGACAGCGAAAAACATCGCCACCTCCACAAACGAATGGCATCAGGGCCTTCATTTGATCGAGATTCACGACCGCCTCGCTGAGCAGCCAAGTCTCGCTGCTGCGTGCGGCGGCATTGTCCTCGGTCACTGCGCTTCGCAATTCGATGATTTGATCCACGAGTTCTTCGGTCATGATCGGTTCGCCGCTGGTGCTATCGACCGCTGGGACTCCCAGCAGCAGTTCGCGAGGAGCTTCGTTGATGCTGATTCGACCAGGGGTGGCTTCAGCCTCGCTGATAGAACAGTTATCCATCAAGGTGGCCATGTAGGTTGACATGGCGAGAATGCCGTCTTGGAAAGGCGACTTGACGACCGTCCGCTGTTGATTTTGGAGCGTCACATTCGCGCCGATCAGATCGAGAACTTGCGTCAAGGTTGTTTGCGGCGACTGCGTCAGATCAAGCTCACTGGCGGCGGCCGACTGCGTTTGTGGGCTGTCTCCTTCGGTCGGACCATATAAGCGGTAAGCGACAATAAAGTTCGCCCATTCGGTACTAAAGACCTGGCTAAGTTCATCATGCAAAGCCTGTAGGTCTTCATTGTTTAGGTAAATCCTGGGCAGCCCGGTGGAGGAAGTGTTCCGCTCGCTGCTATAAATCGTCAAATACGCGGACCAGCCGCGATTGACGGTGCCCGTTGTGGCATCTGTCGTCGTGCCGCCGAGTCCCAACGATGTCGACATCGTCTGCTCATGCTGGTCAATCATACCGTTGCGGTTGAAATCGGCACCAAACAGGAGTTCGGGCGTGACGCCGGCCACCAACAACAACTCCTCCACCGTTTGCAGCGGTCCATTACGAGGTTCGTACGCAGGCGACAACGTCGAGTAGTAATCGCCGAACTCGACACCATAATCTCGGGGCTCGTCGTCCTCATCGATCCAGTCCAAGATGGCATCCGCGAAATCTTCGGTCTTGCCTGGCAAACTAATAAAGAGCGTCCGGCCACCATTAGGAACCGCAGTATCGGC
>CAUJKL010000307.1 GCA_963204995.1 Planctomycetota bacterium
TCGATGCCGATACGAGAAATGTGAGAATCATCAAGTTGCAGCGCGCCCATGTTCTCCCGTCCACGAACGACTTCCACACCGAAGTCGGTGATCGCGCGAAAGCCGCCGCTGCGGAATCCGGGGTTCCGCAAGAGTATTCGCAACCCGACGTCAGTTATCTTCGATCCTGCTGCATACAAGGTGATCAAATTCGCGAGCCGATCGGATGAGAACTCGGCATCGTCGTCGGTAACTGGAATACCATTGACGACGATCGAATTAAGAGAACCGAATCGCGTGAGATCGCGAACGCCGTCGGTATCGACTTTGGTGAATCCAAGGTTGATCGTCGACAACGACCGCAGATCGCCGAGTGCTGCAATCGCCACGTTCGTGACACGCGACATCGACAGGTCAATGTTTCGAAGGCGTTTCAGCCCCGTGAACCGAGCCAGATCGGCGTCCACGATACGGGTATTTTCTTTTAATTTGATCCCGAGCAATTCAATCGGTTCATTTGGCAACTGGTTGAGTCTCGTAACTGGATACTCCTGGGGCGGTCTCGGAATCTTCGGATCATAAAGCTGCAAACTTCCGCCGACGGACAGCACCCATTCGGCAACGGCGCGGTCGCCTGTAGCCGTCACGCTCCGCCGTGACGAGCCTTCCGCAGCGATGTTGGAACTGCCGCCACGCGCCGCTTCACCAACGATCCCAGACGCCGAAGGCGAGGAACGGGTGTCGGGCGTTGTGGGCGGGGTGATGGTCAGTTCAGAAGGCTCATCTCGGCGGAGCGAGATGGCTACTTTTTTCGTCTCGCCCTTGGCGAGTTCGATGTCGCGAGCCAAACTCGTATAGCCTTCCTTCTCGATTTGCAACTTGTGCTGGCCGGGAGTAACGCGAATCTCGTAATGGTCGTCGGCCCCGGTCGGACGCAATCGCACGACGTGGCCTTCCACCGAGACTTGCGCGTCCTTGTGGTACAGCGTCAACTCGATCGTCCCGTAGTTGGTCATGATGCGGAACACGACCGCCAGGATGATCACACCGAGTAACGCACAGGTGACGGCCGCGAGAACCTGCAGCCGGAGACGACGGCTATCTTGCGCGCGAACTTGCCGGACTCGCTTGATGCCGCGAGTCGGTTCGACGTGCAATTGATACTGCGTTTCCGGCAGCTTGGCTGTCGGCTTGGTGACAATCGTTTCGTCGATGGCGGACGATCGCAACAGCGCCAGCAGTTCGTCATCCGCGGCCAGCGAGTATCCGCCTTCACCGTCCGCACCGGTTGCCGTCCCTTCCAGCGCCGACGAGTTCAAGGCTTGCGTGGCCGCATCGGACTTGGCCTTCTCTTCGGCTTGGCGAGCTTCCGCTTCGACCAAGGTCGCCAGCAGCGTATTGCCTTTGCAGAACGGTTCCAACGCGGCGGCCACTTCGATCGGTGTGGTGTAGCGGTCGTCGGGACGCTTGGCCAGCATCTTACTCATGTCCGCGACGACGGCGGGCGGGACGTTTTTGCGGATCTCGTGCAGCGGACGGGGCGATGCCTGGTTGTGGGCCACGATCTTTTGATAGGCGTTGCTGTACTGGTCGCCATAGAACGGCGGCCGACCGGCCAACAGCGTGTATAGCGTACAGCCCAGGCTGTAGATGTCGGCGCGGATATCAACCGTGTGCGTATCGGAAGTCTGCTCGGGGGCCATGTAGTCGAGCGTGCCCATGATCTGGCCAGTGTTCGTGATCCCTTTGGCCAGCGATTGCTTGTCGCTGTTCAGCAGGGCCAGTCCCAGATCGAGAACCTTTACGACAGGTTGCATGGCGACTCCGCTGGACGCGCCGCTGCCCGCCCACTCGACTGTCTCCCGAGGTTCGTCGGCGAGGACGTTGTCTTCGCGTAGCAACAAGCTTTCGGCTTGTCTGGCCTTGGATGCAGGATCGTCAGCAGCGCCGCGCAAGCTGGAAGTTTGCGGCCACGCGAGGAAGAGATTGGCGGGTTTGATGTCGCGGTGGACCAGTCCGTGCAGATGAGCGTGTTCCAAGCCGATGGCGGCTTGGCGAATGATCTCGCAAGCGTCGCTGATGGGGAGCTTGCCGAAGCAGGATAGCAGCTTGTGGACGTCGAGTCCTTCGGCATATTCGAGGACCAGGAAGTGAATGCCTTTCTCCTCGCCGCCGTCGAAGGCTTGGATGATGTTCGGATGGTGCAGCTTGCCGACTGCTTTCATTTCCCGTTTGAAGCGGCTGACCATTTCGGGATTGCGCAGATGCTCGCGCGGCAGCAGCTTCACCGCGACTTGCTTGTCGAGATGCGTGTGGCGAGCCAGATAGACGGCTCCCATACCGCCTTGGCCGAGCCGGGAAAACAGTTCGTAATCGCGGAGCCGCGCGAGTGGTTCAGGCGAACGTCGAGTTGATTCAGCGGTCATGGCGAAAACCCGGTGTTATGGAGTGCGGCGACTTGTCGCCGCTTTGGTATTTTTTTTCGGGTTGTGATGGGCGATGGGGCAACGGTCTGCGGCGAAAATGGGAAAGCTGTGACGAGTCCCAGCAGTCCAAAGTTATGGAGTGCGGGGACTTGTCGCCGCTTTGGTATTTTCTTACGGAGCTTGAGGGCTACTTTCCGGAACGGAGTTCCAACGGTCGAGTATCTTCGTGAACCAATCGCCTTCAGGGGGCGCTGGGCCGAGCGGTAAAGCGCCGATCCAACTCGGCGATTCGTCGGTGCTTTCCAGGCGCAAAGGAGCGTCGGCGGGGAACCGCAGGTAGTCGCGATCCGCTCGATCCCGGCTGAGCAACAGGGTATTCCAGATCCGCATCCCGCCGGGTTGAACGAGGATGCCCGGCTCGGAACTGAAGAACGGTGCGGAGTTTTCCGCGATCTGCCACTGCCGGTTGGCGGCTGCTGCCATGTCCACATTGTTTCTGAGTGCGCCGTGACTTCGCTGGAAGCCAAGACTTCCATACGGAACATGAAAGTGATTGCGGACAACGCTGGTATGGGGCGCGACCTGCGGCTGCCGCAACAGTTTGTAATTGACTTCCGTTCTGGCGTAGCCCAGGAATGTGTTGTTGGCCACGGTCAGGAATTGGGACTCCCGATCGGCCTGGTCCAAAGAGGTCGCAATTCCGGTTCCACTTGATGTGCCGTCGAACAGGTTCTCGCTGACCTCGACGACGTGGCTGCCGAAGTGGTCCGGAATTGAACCCAGATTCAACGAACAATACAGCGAACGATTGAACCAGTTCTGCTGGACGAGCAAGTTCGACGCGCTATCCGACAGGAAAACTTCGAGCGGAGTCGCGAAAGCACAGTTTCGAATGACCACCGGGGGCGGTTCCAGGTGTGGAGGATATTCGCGTTTCAGAAACAGCCTCACCAGCGGGATCGAGAACCAGTCGCTACTCGCTACGGATTGCTTCGGATCGCTCACTCGCACGATGCGATGCTCCCGCACCAGCCCACGGACGTGGGTGCCATCGAGGACGACGGTGTTGGCTGTGTCGTCCGAGCGGAAAACGAGGCCGTGCAGGCGGAAGCCTTCGGTCTCTTGAAGGCGATGCAGATTCATGAGGTGCGGCATTGTGCGCGGCAAATGATCCGGGATGCCGTCGATGATCGTATCGCAGCGCGAGATCAGACCCGTGTCCTGCGGCGGTTTGACGATATCGAGCGACTCGCGGTACGGGCCGCGATCGAGAATCTCGACGACTTGCCCCGGCTGCAACTCGCGAATAGCAGCGTTGAGCGACGGAAACTCGCCGCTGCCGTCCTGAGCCACGGTCAGGATCGTGCGTCCCGCGAGCCAAGCTTCGAGTGGCGGAGATTCGAGGGAGTTGAGAGTTGAGAGTTGAGAGTTGAGAGTTGAGAGTTGAGAGCTGAGAGTTGAGAGTTGAGAGTTGAGAGTTGAGAGTTGAGAGTTGAGGGTTGAGAGTTGAGAGTTGAGAGTTGAGGGTTGTGAGTTGAGAGTTGAGAGTTGAGAGTTGAGAGTTGAGAGTTGAGAGTTGAGAGTTGAGAGTTGAGAGTTGAGAGTTG
>CAUJKL010000308.1 GCA_963204995.1 Planctomycetota bacterium
AAGGTCAAGAACATCACGACTCCCAACATGCGGACACTCAACCCCAATCGTACTTCCAGCAACTCGTAGGCGCTCGTCACCCGATATCGCATGTAGACGGGCAGTAGGACATATCCGACTACCAGAAACACAAACGGTAAGGCAAATAGGTTCGTCATGTAGACGGGCCCTTTACCGAGCACTTCCCCTGGCATGGATAGATAGGAGATCGTGCTGAGCAGCGTGGCGAACAGCGACACACCGACCAGTATCGAATTCATACTGCCGCTGCCGACAAAATACTCCTGCGTATCTTTTTGCCGGCGACTGCAGTACCAACCGAGCACGAGCGTCGAAGCGCCATAGACCGCAACAATCGTCCAATCGATCCACGTCAAACCACCCATCCTGCTAACTCCCTGCTTGGCGACAAATCACTGATAGGGTCAGGGTGGACAGCCTAAAGCGGACGACGGTGAAAGGCAAGCGCGTGGATGCAGGGGCTCGCTCGCGCTTATTGAAGTTGCGCTGTATTCGACAGTCGCAAAGCGGCGCCGGATAGCGACTTGTTCTCAATGTTGGTAGATCGGCATGTGGCGATAGTAGACTTCCAGCATGTAGGTGCAGAGGCAAGTCATATACAACCGCCCGCCTTGAGCACCAAAACGGTCGCCGCTCGGACTCCAACTGCCGCGCTCCGAGCCCGTCTTGATCTGCCCTCGTGGTAACACCGTCCGCATTCGGTCGTTCCACGTCTCCCAATGCTCCCCGCCCATGTGATGCATGACTTGCGTGGCGTAGTACCAGTAATAGACATTCGGAGTATCGGTTACATCGGGCGGTTCCCAGTCGATCAGGTGTTGGTTGATTAGCTGTACGCCGGCAAGTAGGCGAGGATCGTCGTGTGACCATCCGAGATACTGGCGGCACAGCAGGGCTTCCGCAGTCATTGACACTCGCTGATTCTTATCGCCGACCTTATAGAGATAGCGGCTGCCCAACGGAAATTGCTCGCCTTCGCCCGGTTCGGCCGCCACGTTATCCAAGTACGTGGAGATCCGATCTTTCACCGGACTCGGCACGGACAATTGGCCCATCTCGCCACTCTTCAACGCGATCACGAACCAACCGGTCACCGAGGTATCAACCTCCGAACCTGGAGAATACTTCCAGCCGCCCCCGCCATGTCCGTCACTTGCTTGAATGCTCCCAGCATAATCGAGTGCGCGCTGGGCGGGCTCGCGTAGCGCGGAATCTTCGGTCATTCCGTACAACTCACAAACAACGATCGTTGCTTGAGCCTGGCTGTAGAGTTGGTGAGAGTTCTGAAGCCGTTGCGTGGCAAAAAAACTCCCATCGCGATCTTGCATCTTCAACAAGGCATCCATGCCTTTCTTGACATTGGCCTTGTACTTGCCGGACTGATGCGTGTTCCCAGCACCTTGAAACGCGAGCATGGCCATCGCAGTTGCCGCGAGCGTGTTCTCAGCACCAGCCACGCCATTCGCGTACGGCCCGGCGAGGCTCCAAGTGCCATCACTCTTCTGATTTCGTTTCAGCCAATCGAGAGCCATCTCGACCGAATTCTCAGTCTCTGCCGTACCCCCGTATGCGGCCAGCATCGCCTTCTTCGCACCCGGCTCACGTCCGCTCAACGCCAACCCGATCGCCGGTGTTTCCAAATCGGAGGCGGCTTCGAATAGTTCCAACTTGAATTGCGGCAATGCGGACGAGGCGAGCGGGTTCTCGACTTCCTTTGCGTCAAAGGCCAGGGCCGGGTCCGTTTCGAGCGGCTCGATCGATTCGATGAACTGAGTGTCGTCAAGCATCTGTTCGCCTAGCTCTTCGGCGTAGGAGACTTCAACAACGAAAGTCGAATCAACGAATTGCGGCAACGCGATCAGCGCGAGGACTAGAAGGACTGCCACATGGATCAACATACTGACCAACCACGGAGGCGCGTTCGGGACGGCGAACTGCGTCACGCCCGCCACGATCATTCTCCGCCACTCCCCGATCGATTGCCGAAGGTTGAAATCACCTTCATCGCGATCGGTATCACCATCTGCTTCGGTCAAGGGTCGTTCGACAATCGCCGGAGTGCTTGGAGCTGGCTTGGGTATCTTCGCAGCAAGTTCGGCAGGAGACTCTATCGCCGTTGGCGTCTTTCGTCCGGCGTTCGCGGATGGCGGGACGCTCGGAACAACGGGAGCAGCCGCTCGCGCGGGCACCTGCGGGGCAACGGGCATGGAAGGTGCGATTGGTGTTGGCACCGACGGGGGTAGGGGAGCCGCGAGGTGAGGTGGAATGACCGACGGTTGCGGTGAGGGTGGGATGGGAGTTGCGGTTGCAGGTCGAGACGGTTGTGGTGGCTGCGGGATAACCGGCACCTGTGGTGGCAGCGGCTGGATATTAGTGCTCGGCGGCACTTCCGGCGAAGAATTGACTGCACGTGGCGGCTGGGGTGGGAGATCCCGCCCTCGAGAGTCGCGAGTGGACATGCAGAAAAGCCTTGGTAGAACGCCGAAATCCGATAATGTGTAATGAAGTCTAGCACCCTGAATTGCGATTGCCAAGCAAGAAGTCTCTACCAGCAATGCACTTGCGTCCTGAGATGCGGCCGAATGTCGGTCGCGACCGAGGAATCTTCGTAGCCCCCTTGGCGGCACCTTCGTACAAACTAGAATGAGCAACTTAAATGACGCGGGGTGGAGCAGCCCGGTAGCTCGCGAGGCTCATAACCTCGAGGTCGTAGGTTCGAATCCTGCCCCCGCAACTCTCAGACCGGAAGACACAGTCTTCGAAATCGAGTGACTGGCCGGTTATCAAGACAAGGCCGAGGCAACTTTCCTCGGCCTTTCTCTTTGGTGGAAAACGGTTTGCCACTTGGCACCGCATGGTTCGA
>CAUJKL010000309.1 GCA_963204995.1 Planctomycetota bacterium
GTCGACGGCTATTCCCAATTGCACCTCGATACGGAAACTCTCAAACGCCTGGAGAAACTGTACCAAGATGGGGCGATCCCCGAGCGGCAATATCGTGATCAGGAGCGGGCGGTCGAGAACGACCGCATCACGGTTTCCCGCGTACTACGGACGTTGCAGACGTGGCGCGTCGCGGAAGACGAGTTGGAGGTCGTGCAAGCGGAAGCCGATCGCTTGATTGCCGGCGAAACGAAGCTGTCCGACGAGCAAGCCGCGAAATGGGCTCGCGTCGAGCTGCGCTCGGCGCTGGATGGCATCATCTTGGAACGGAATGCCTCGCTCGGCGACATCGTGACCAGCGCCGACGACCTCTTCAAAGTGGCCGGTTTGTCGCGGTTCCGCGTGCTGGCCTATGCCTATGAGGAAGACTTGCCCAGTCTCGACTCGCTGTCCGCCGAGCAGCAGTACTGGACGATCACGTTGCCCGCCGACCCCAACATCGCAGCCCAGCGCGGCGAGATCGAGCAGATCGGCCACATCATCGACCCGACCCAACACACGGCGTTGGTGATGGGCTGGGTCGATAACAAGGAGGGGCGGCTTCGTGCCGGCCAGTTTATTACGGCCGTCGTCGATCTCCCGCCGCCTGGCAACGAAGTCGTGTTGCCGGCTTCGGCGTTGATCGAAAAAGGAGGCGACAAGCTGATCTTCGTGCAGACCAGCAACGATCCGATCTACACGCAACGGCGAGTTTCTGTTTCACGGCAAGTCGGGGGCAACGTCTGCTTCCACATCGTGCCGCCGGCCGGCAGCGGCCAAGCGGAACTCTCCGGTCTCAAGCCGGGTGAGCAAGTTGTCATCTCGGGTGCGGTCGAGTTGCAGCAGACGCTCACGGATCTGACGGCAAGTAAACCAGAAGTGGCAAGCTTCCAATGATCAAAAACCTCATCCATTGGGCCGTCAACAGCCGGCTTGTGGTTATCTTGTGCGCCATCGCGCTTCTGGCGTTCGGGGGTTATTCGTTTTTCAACGTCAACGTCGAAGCGTATCCCGATCCGGCACCGGCCATCGTCGAGATCATCTCGCAGTATCCCGGCGCGTCGGCCGAAGAAGTCGAACGGCAGGTGACGATTCCGCTGGAAGTCGCGCTGTCTGGCATGCCGGGGCTCGATACGATGCGCAGCCAATCGATGTTCCAGCTCTCGGATGTCCGCTGCCAGTTTGAATATGGCGTGCCGTTGATCGATGCTCGGCAGGAAGTCATCAACCGCCTGCGGCTGGCCGAGATTCCCGACAAGGTCACGCCCGTGATTTCGCCCACGTCACCCACCGGCGAGATCATGCGGTTTACGCTCGATTCGCCCAAGGATGCCGACGGGAACGAAATCTATACGCTGAACGATTTGAAGTCGCTGTTGGATTACACGATTGAACGACGATTCAAGCGCGTGCCACGGATTGCCGACGTCGGCACTTATGGTGGCACGATGAAACGCTACGAAACCCATCCCGACCCGGCGCGGATGCAGCGTTACGGGATCACGCTCAGCCAACTGCAAAACGCCATCGCGAAAGGCAACGCCAACGTCGGCGGCCAGTACATCAGGCAGGGCCAGACCGTGCAAGTCGTGCGCGGGATCGGGCTGATCGGCGGCGGTGAAGATCCGATGGAAAAGGCGATGACCATGGACGATCCGTTGGCCGCTGCATCTTATTTGCGCGAGGAAGAAGCCCGGCGGTTGCGGGAGATCCGGCAGATCGTGCTGGCGTCTGTCGATAACGTGCCGATTCGCGTCACAGACGTGGTCGAAGGTGGGCCGCTCAAACCGGGTGATCCGGCGGGCAAGCAAGGCGTGGTCGTCGGTTATCAAAGCCGACTCGGCCAAGTGTTGATCAGCAAACCCGCCCTCGACGGCCAAGGCGAAGAAGCTCTCGATCGCGATGGCCATCGCATCTGGAAGGATGAAGAGGATGTCGTGCAGGGGATCGTCTTGCTGCGCAAAGGCGAAGAGTCGCTGCCGGCGTTGAAAGACGTTCACGCGTTGGTTGATGAACTGAACAACACGCCGGGCCGCTTGTTGCCAGGCGTCAAGATCTCGGCGTATTACGATCGCAGCCGACTGGTACACACCACGACCGAAACGGTGCGCGAGAACATGCTGACCGGCATGGCGCTGGTCTGCCTGGTGCTACTGCTATTCTTGGGCAACGTGCGGACGGCGATCATCGTGGCAATCAACGTGCCGCTGGCGGTGCTGGTCGCGTTCTCGGCGCTGTTTCTTCGCGGCGAGTCGGCCAATTTGCTTTCGATTGGCGCGGTCGATTTCGGCATTCTGGTCGAGTCGTCAGTGTTCATGGTCGAGAACATCTATCGCTACCTGTCACAAGGCATCGCGGCAGAGTTGCCGTTGAAGGAAAGGGTCATCCGGGCGTCGGGCGAGATCGAACGCAGCTTGTTCTTTTCCACGGCGATCATGGTCGCCGCGTTCCTACCGCTGTTCACGATGGAAGGTCCGGCGGGCCAGATCTTCCGACCGATGGCCAACACCTACGCCTTTGCCTTGGGTGGGGCGTTGCTGCTGGCGGTCACGCTGTCGCCGGTGTTGTGTACGTTATTGCTCGGCAACGTTAAACCCAAACCGGACAACTTCATCGTTCGCTTCCTGAATGGCAACTACACGCGGCAACTCAAGTGGTGCATCAAATATCGCTACGTCACGTTGTCCTTGTTCCTGGGACTAGTGGCGCTGACGGGCTTCTTGTTGCCGCTGCTGGGCCGCGAGTTCATGCCGCAGTTGGAAGAAGGAAACATCTACGTCCGCGGGACCTTTCCACTGAATGCCTCGTTGGACGAAGTGGCCGAGCGGACAAAGACTGGCCGCGAGGTGTTTAAAAAGTATCCAGAAGTGGAATCGGCGGTGGCGCAAGTCGGCCGTCCCGACGACGGTACGGATCCCACGGGGTTTTACAACGTCGAGTTCTACGTACCGATGAAGCCACGCGAAGAATGGCCTGTCATCAAGGAACTGGGCCGCAAGCGGGACAAGGAAGAGATTGTCGATCTGATGAACGACGAGTTGAACCGTAACTTGTTCGGTGTCAGTTGGAATTTTTCGCAGTACATCCGCGACAACGTGATGGAAGCCATGTCGGGAGTCAAGGGCGAAAACTCGATCAAGATCATCGGCCCGGACCTTCACGAGTTGGAATCGGTTGCCAATAAAGTCGTGGCGGAACTTAGCCAAGTTCCCGGCGTTGTAGATGCCGGCGTGTTTCGGATTCTGGGCCAATCGAATCTGAACTTCCCCATCGACAAGGAAAAATGTTCGCGCTGGAACGTCAGCGTTGGCGACGTACAGGATGCTCTAGAAACAGCGGTCGGCGGCAAGGCCTTTACCGAGATCGTCGAGGGCGAGCGGACGTTTGATCTGGTGTTGCGCTGGCCCGCCTCGCTCCGCGGTTCGCGGGAAGCGATTCTGGAGATCCCGGTCGACGTCGGCTCGAATGTTGTCGAAACGAGTCCGTCGCCGGGCATCGGTTCGACGTTGCTCAGCGGTGCCGCGACCGGCTTGGCTCCGATTGGATCCGCTATCGCGATGCCCTCGCTCACCGGCAGCACGCGCGACGCCGATGCGAACTATCTGGCCCACACGCCGCGGCGACGACTCGGTGATCTCGTCACCCCGATCAACGAGGACGGCGAACTGGACGCCCAGCACGGTTCGTTCGTCCAACCGGGAGCATCTACCATTTATCGCGAAGAAGGCCAGCGTTTGATCGCCATCAAGTTCGGCGTCGAAGACCGCGACCTGGGGAGCACCGTCGCGCTGGCCCAAGAAAGAATATCGCCGCTGATTCCACCGCAGTTCCACGTCGAATGGTCCGGCGAGTTCGAGCAGATGGAGCGCGCTGAAAGGCGGCTGATGCTGATTGTGCCGCTGTCGTTGCTGTTGGTTGTGGTCATGCTCTACATGGCGTTCCTGTCGCTGCGCGACGTGCTGATCGTGCTGGCCAACGTCACGACCTTGATCTGTGGCGGCGTGTTGGCGCTGCTGCTGGTCGGAATCAATTTTAGCGTCTCCGCAGCGGTCGGTTTCATCTCGATCTTTGGCGTGGCCATTATGAACGGATTGATCCTGGTGTCCTCGATCCACCGGCAGCGACTGCACGGGCAGCCTCTGGAAGAAGCCGTGCTGGAAGCATCGACCAACCGCTTGCGCCCGATGCTGATGACAATCCTGACCGCGATCCTGGGTCTCTTGCCAGCGGCCTTATCGACGCGGATCGGTTCCCAAAGTCAGCAACCACTGGCGGTCGTCGTCATCGGCGGTATGCTGATGTCGCTCCTGCTGAACCAGCACTTGACGCCCGTGCTTTACTACGTCTTCCGCAAGCAACCGCCGTCGGAAGAAGCTGCCAAGTTTGCGGAGTAGCGATAAACGGGTGAGTCGATGCATGGCAAACGTCAACCAGCTACTCGCCCAATCGCATCGTCAACCGTTTCGCAGATGTCGAAGTAACGGTCCAGTTTCGCCATCTCGAAGACCGTGGTGACGAACGGGGCCGGGCTGGCGAAGACGACACGACCGCCTTTCATGTTGGCCCGCGCGGTTAACGTCACTAGAAGCGTGATGCCCGCCGACGTAATGCGTTGGCAACCTGACAAGTCAATCACGAGTCGCGCCCCACGGGCTTCGATCAGCGGGTGAAGCTGATCGTCGAAGTCGGACTTCATGTCATCATCCAAGACGCCTCGTAATGTAACGAGCGTATAGTTGTCGAAATTCTCGATTTCAAGCATGAGTTATCCCTCGTCGTTCAGATTCTGGTCGGGCTGTATTCGAAGACATCATTTTTTCACGCACTTCAGGATTATGATGGTCCGATCATCGTCGGGCTCGGCACCGCCCGTGTACTGGTCGACTTCGTTCCTGATCGCCGCCAGAATCTCGTCTGCCGAAGCAGCGTGCATGTTTTGGAGGATACCGGCGACACGATCGGCACCAAATAGTTCATCATTTGCGCCCCTGGCTTCAAAGATCCCATCCGAAATCACCGCCAGTAAATCGCCGGGGTCAAGGCACCGAGTTCTGCCGCCGAACATGTCAGCATCTGGCAGGATTCCGCAGGGCAAGGTATCTGGTTCCAACACAATCTCCACGTCTCCAGTCTTGCGGCTATACCACAGTATGGGACCTTGCCCCGCGCTGAAGCTATCGAGTTGCCGCGTGATCGGATCGAGACTTGCCACCCAGGTGGTGGCGAAGCGTCCGGTCGGAAGTGACCGACATAGTTGCCGGTTGATGAGATCGGTGATCTCGACGACGTTATCACATTTCTCGATTGCAACGCGAAACAGCGAATGAATCCGCACCGCCGAGAGCGCTGGCCCGATGCCATGTCCACTGGCGTCGGCCAACATCAGGTAGACCGTTTGCTTGTTCGCGTTGTCAGCTTCGACCGAGACCACATCAAACGTATCACCACCTGTCTCTTCGGCTGGTTCACTCCAGCCAGCAATCTGGAACTTATCGAGGAGGGGAAAGCTGTTAGGAAACGTACTTTGTTGAATTTCACGAGCCACTTTTAAGTCGCGATCATGCTTCACAAGCGTTCGCAGCGCCGTGCGCATTTCCTCTTGCGCGGCAGCCAGATCACTGACTTCTTTAAAGTTCGACTTGACGAGCGCTGGCTCGTCCAAGTTGCCGAGTGAAATCTGTTCGCTCGCATGAACGAGCGCTTCCAACGGTCGACCAACGCGATCCGCAAAGCGAATGGCCCAAGTAATTGCGAGTGCTAATACGCTGCCGCTGATGACCGCTACCCACATCCGGATCGTTGACAGGCCGCCCGTGTAATCGCTCTCGGGTATAACGATAACCGCTTCCCATTTCCGAGCTGCGGACAATCGGAACGGTTGAGAATCGGCCCACCAGGTCCGCCCTGCATGTGTGAACGAGATCGCCGAGCCAGCAGACGACTGCGATGACAGGGCCTGAACAGCCGCGAAAGTCTCTGCCCGCGTGAAATCGTTCGCTGTGGGAGGCATGCTTTCGCGTTCGCTAGCCGTCGCCTCAAACTCTTCGGGAGATTCAATCGGCCAGCCAAAGTTGTCAACGAACGCGAGCGTGCCATGCCGTACAACTTGCATTGATTCTGTGAACGCTTGGAGGTCGCTCAACAAGACATCGAACGCCACAACGCATTTGCGGCCTGCCGCATCACAGAACCAGGCGGACGCGGTGATACCTGGCGTTCTCTCGCTAAAAAAGCGATAAGGACGCGTCCAGTGGATGTTGGCAGTCGCGTGGTCGAGCGAATCGATGTGCGAATCGGTTGATGATATGTCTCGTAACGCTTGGCGAAACCAGGGTCTCTGCCTCGGATCATAGTCACTGGTCTCTTGCGAAATCTCGCGCTCGGATCCGTCTTGCCAGGACGTTAGCGTTTGCGAGTCGTTCCACTCGTCGCGGCGAGTTTGTCGACTCGTCCATTGGTCGCCTTTCCGCAAGACGAAGAACTCGTGCCCGCGATCATCAGCCAACATCACTGCGGACACTTGAGGATTTTCGCGAAGCAGCGCGACAAACAGCGGTTCGAGCGCGTCGACATCATCAACGTTCAATGTGCCTTGGCTGCCCATCTCTCGAAGCAACTCG
>CAUJKL010000310.1 GCA_963204995.1 Planctomycetota bacterium
GTATCATTGCTCACATAGCCGTCGGGCCGACTGAATTGATAATACGATCCGCCCGTATTGCCTGTGCCGAGCGGTCGAAGCTGAATGTGGAATCGCTCGGTGCCGGTGAGTTGCAGGTCGAGGTCCAGTCGAAGCTGATGCCCAATGACGTCCTGACGCCGGTTGTTTTGCTCAAGTGCGAAGCCAAACAACGAGTAGCCACCGTAGCCGACGAATCGCGGATCCCAAGCGTAACCGTTCTCGCCGAACCATTTGCCGCGAGCGAAGACCGGGTCGGCGCCAAGAAACTCCGAAAAGGCCGTCCAGGGCTGTGGGGCGATCCAATCTTCCGGTAAACGAAGATGTTCATAGTGATCGTCGCTGCCAGGTGGCGGCCAGTTCAGGTGATCACCTTCTGGTGCATAGAGGTAGGAACCGCCGTGGTTCCAAAGCTCGGTTGCTAGTGGTGGCAGCGGATCTCGTTCCGCGGCGTACGGGTCCGGCGGCAGCGCGGGAAAGTCGCTCGGCGCGGGCGACGTGGCTGACTCGGATGCTGGTGGAATTTGCTCCGGCTGAAAGTTGAGTGCCTGCCGCGCGAGAATCGCTTGCGTCGAACTCGTCCCACTTGGCAGTTGCCATTGGGCGCGCAAGTCGGCCTCGCCGACGACTGCGATAGCGACAGCCGCGATAAAAAGATACCGAGTTGCTGATCTCCGAAGGCTCACGCGAATTATGATTCCTGGCTACCACGCACGGATGACAGATTCGTATTCGTCCAATACAACGATTTCCAGCAAGTGCTTCAAATGCGGTACGCCAATGTGATCGAGCAACGTTGGTGGCAAGTGTCGAAAGTTAAGTTTGACGCGAACGGTGTACGGGCCCGGGCAATCGGGCAGCGTCACCGGGTACGTTTGGCCAATCGTCTTCAAAGGCGGAAGGCTGGCCTTGGCGATGCGGAAGTCACTCGGTCGGCCAAACGAAATTGCTGGTTGCGGATTCGGTCGCAGTACGCTTGTCGGTGCGATGTGCCGATTGACCGAGACGACGACGGGGCGTTCGGTGCCTTTATTGGTGAGCGCGGTGAACTTGTTTTGAAAGTTCAGCAAGTACTTGTCGAGTGGCAGCTGGCCGGTGATCACGTCGTAGCTATGTTCTTCGAGCAAATCGAGATTGTGATCGAGCCCCCCGGAAGCAAACACGAGTTGCCCAGCGGGACTCGAGACTTCCACCGACACCCAAACTTGCCGCTCGGCGGTAAAGCCGGTTGGGAAACTGTGTCCAGCGAGGAGACTTTGTACGTCCACACGAATCGCGAAGCGCTCACCGCGCGCGATTTGCTCGGGATGAGTGACCCAGAGTCGTGCCGCATTACTTAACACTTCGTAACGCTTCTCGTCGGCCTTGCGCAGTGAGTCGCGATTCTTTCGTCGCAGCTCCTCCAATGTCTTGATCTGGTACGGTGTCAGCTTCGAGTCGTCTCGATAGTCGACCTCGTACATCCAATCCAGCTTGAAGGGAAATTCGGTGTCGGGCAGCAACGAGTAGTCGGGACCGGCGAAGGTGTGATCGGACAACGTCCTTATCGGCATCCGTTCGACGGGCACGCCTGGCACGACGGCCGCGGGGCCGCGGGGTCGATCCTTTTCTGCAATGGGAATTCCTTGCACCGGCCCCATGTGGCAGTTCTGGCAAGTAATTCGCTGCTTGGCGGCCGGGCTGTTGGCCCATTCGGAAAACGCTTCTTCGTTGCGTACGCCGTTGGGAGAAGTGACGTCGTGACAGTCGCCACAGAACTGTGAACTCTTGATATACGAAAAGCCAGCCGAAGCATGCGACGTCTCCGACGATACGGAATTGTCGAAAGGGCCGTACATGCAAGTCACTAACAAATCACCGGGTTCGGCGACAAGACGTCCATTGTTTTTGTACTGACCGTGTTTGCGGCGATGGCAAACGACACAGGTGACGCTCTCCAGCGCGATGCGAGAGCGGTGGATGTTACGCCGTGCTCCGTTCTCGCCTAAGGCCACGCCAATGGGAGTGTGGCAACGCGTACAGAACGTACCGATGGTTCCCCCAGTCCGCTCCATCAAGGTCATCTGAAACGCTTCGAAGACCGGGCTGTTCTGCGCATAGGCGTGCATCGATCGCGCCCATTGATCATATTGTCGCTCGTGACACGGGGCACATTGTTTGGCGGACGGGAAGTCGATCTCCATCAGCGGTCGGATGTTGCATTGATCGGGCAGGAGGTATTCCAGAGCGCCGTTGCTGATCCACCGGTGAACAATCTCCAACTGGCCGGCCGTCAACCATTCATGGCGATCCTCTGGCATCATCGGTTCGTCAGGATGCGGTGACTTGGCGTCTGCCAAAGCATTCCACGCCACGTTCTCCCAAAACACGGAGTTACTGGGGTCACCCGGGCTGATGACCGGGTCGCCACTCTCTGTCTTGCTCGCGACCAGCGTTTGATAGTTCGAGAAGTTAGTGCGTTCCTTGACGTCGGCGCGATGGCAGCCCATGCACTTGCGTTCAATCATGATCTTGACCTCCAGCCAGTCAGGATCGAACGGATGTGGGACCGGCGTGATGGTGTGCGGTGCAGCCGAGACGGGACTGCGAGGGCTCGCCAGAGTCAAGAACAGGCCCACCGCGATGCCAATCGAAACG
>CAUJKL010000311.1 GCA_963204995.1 Planctomycetota bacterium
TGATATTAAAATCCAATTCTTGTCCTTTTTTAATTCTGGGGTTCGGCCGGTTGCACCCCACTAATCCACCACGACCACGAATTATGGTTCACGGTGTTTTCCGCCGGATCAGGAGTTCTGAGCCTGCTGAAGATCCAAGACAACCACCGTACGTCGACAACTCGACGCCATGGTCCAGGCTCTGAATCGCTCTAGACCGGCAGGCTCGCTTACGGAAGCACTACGAGTTGAATGGCATCGACGATGACATGCCCGTCAGTGTCGGCATTACTAATCTCGATAATGCAGTTGCCGACCGGGAGTGAAAACTTGCCGACCGTCGCGAAAGCGCCGTGTTCTGGCTTCTTCCGCTGATTCACGTGGACCGCTGTGGATTCGCTGCCTGCGTGAATGGTGACGGGGACGTTTGTGGCACGATTGTCGTTTGGCGAGTACGAGATGCGCAGCTCGTAAGTGCCAGCCTTTTGGATGGCGACCGGGAATCGCACACTTTGTTCTCCCTTATTGGCATTGTCATCGTGACGATAGCCGACTCCGACAAAGGGGCCAATCACTTGGCTCGTCGGGTTGAATCCGGTTCGCTCGGCGGCTTCGTCATCCACAACGATCCCTTCCAGCGATTTTGGATCGATCGATGCAGCCGATGTCCTCACCGGCCCCGTCCATGCAAGGACTTGGCCGTCGGCCAACAACTTCGCCTGCAATGCTTCGTAGTTGATCGACTGGACTGAGGTGTGGGCTTCGATGGCGTGCATCGCGGCGGTGGCGGCCGATTGGCCGAGGACCATGAACACCGGTTCCATGCGAATCGAACCGAACGCGATATGCGAGGAGCTCACGCAGACCGGTACTAGCAGGTTCTCGCACTGGTCGCTCTTCGGAGTCAGCGAAGCATAAGAGATCGGGTAAGGGGAGAAGCCGCCAACCTCAACGTCGCCTTCGTTTCGCACGTGCCCATTCGCGTCGACGTACCGCTGAACGTTGTGCGAATCCATCGTGTAGGCGGCTAATGCGATCGCGTCCACGGCAATTTCGCGTCCTTGGCAGTTATGTTGGGTCATGACATACGCACCGACCATCCGCCGCGCTTCGCGAACGTAAAGTTGCTCTTGCCAGCCATCTTCTCGCTCGAACTCATCGCGACACATGCCCCAGCGTGCAACTTCGCGCCGAATGTGATCGGGCACGCGAGGATGATTTGCCAGCGTCCACATCAAGCCTTGTTGGTAAGCACGATGGCGCTGGGAAATCTTCTCTCGTTCGGTATAGCTCGCTTCGGGATACTCATAGTTTTGTGCGATAAAATCGGTTGAAAAGGCCGTGCGGTTGTTGGTGTCCGTCTTGCGGTTGGGCATGCTCGAGTTGATCCAAGGCAGGCCCTTCTCGCCCGCTTCGAAGTTCCGCAGCAGCAACTCGTAGACGAGCGGATCGTATCCATCCGGTTTAATGAACGCGATGCGATTCTCCGGATGATCGGTCAGACACATGCGAAAACAGAATGCCTGCACCCGCCGATCGCCGCTCCCTTCTTCTCCAGGCCCGTGGGCGTCGATACCGGGAAGCAGGCCGCTCGACGGTTCGCCAGCCGTTACGTAGGGATCGACATTCGGAACAAACTGATGGAAAGTTGCGTGACGAGTCTGCACGCCGTTCAACGTCTCACCATAAACTTCGTTGCTCTCGCGCCCAACGGTGTAGGAAACGCCCGCACCGGCGAGCAGGTCGCCTTCGTAAGTCGCATCGATGAACACGCGTCCTCGATATGTCCGGCCACCCTCTGTTTTAATCGCCACGATTCGCTTCCCATCGATCGTGACACCTTGCACACGCGAAGTGGCGTCGGAACGTTTGATTCGGTCAAGACGCTCCGCGTACACGACGGGGATTTCATACTCGCGAACGAGATCCTGCATGATCGACAGGGCCGCCGACGGCTCGAAGGTCCACATGGTGTCTTCCCTCGCGCCCGATTTCGTCTGTCCGCCATCACGATACTCTTCGGGCCGCTGCCATTTCCAATTCGCCGGTTGCTCGTAGTGCTTGCGGACGCGTTGATAGAACTCGCGGGCAATGCCGCCGATTGCGGCTTTGTTGCCAATGTCCGTTTGCCCAAGTCCGCCAGTCGTCAGTCCGCCGATTCGCTTGCCGGGCTCGATGACCACGACCGAGCCGCCCATACGTTTCACTTGGACCGCTGCCGCTATTCCCGCAGAAGTACCGCCGTAGATCACGACGTCGTACTGTTCGCCGTCGGCGGCCATCGCTCGCGAGGATGAGGTTGATTGGCAGAGTACAACGAACAACGCGAGGATATGCAGTACGCAGAGGTGATTCATTGAATTCCCTTGGGCAAGTAATGAAAGGAGGGGAGGACGCGATGAACTATGATAACTCGCCGATGCTCGATCATCGCGATTAAAAGCAAGTTACCATAAGCATCCAGGCAAAAGTAATCTGGTTTTTCATGAGTGCTACTCGTTCCCAGGCTCTGCCTGGGAACGCACTGTACCACAGGCTCCGCCTGCCGACTTCCGAACAGTAATTTCGCGAAAGTTGGTTTCATCGCCGAAAGGATCACATCTGCGTCGCGTCGTTCAAGATGCCAATGTACTGCATTGCCATCTTGAAAATCATCGTGACGATGATTCCGGCAACCGTCAGGAAGACGAGCGTCCCCGCAACGCCCGTCATCACGCGGAAGAAGGTCTTCGTTCGCTCTTCGTACTCGCGAGAGACAATCAGCATCGTTTCGCTTAAACTACCCGCGATCTCGCCCGTTTCGACCGAGGCGAGAAACTCATCGGGATAGACGCCGGTTGTCGAGAAGGCTTCGTGAATTGTCTTGCCGCGCCCGATCACGTTCTTCATCCCGTCAATGAATCGCATGTAGTACGTACTCTGTGTCGTCCGCACCGCGAGCTCCACCGCTCGCTGAGCGCTCAGGTCAGAGTTCGTCGCCATCGCCAGAGCCCACGTTAAACGAGACAACGCTACGTTCTGCAAGCCGGTGCCGATGAACGGTAGTCTCATCAGCAGCGAGAAGATCGGATCAAGGTTCACCCAGCCTCGCATTGCGGACACGATCGTCAACGCAATCGTTCCGCCAATCATACCGACAATCGTAAAGTAGATGATCGCGCCGCGAACTCCGTACAAGCCGAAAAACGTCATCGGCGGCTCTCCATCCGAAACCATACCGATGATCAAGATGAATAGCCCGATCACCAGGATCGCGCCGATCAACTCCAGCATCGGCCAGGCGATGCCCATCAGAAAAATGCGGCGGAGCTTGAGCAATTGTTCGTAGTAATCGCCGAGCCGAATGAAGATCTGTTCGAGTCGTCCGGTTCGTTCGCCGACCTCGATCATTTCGCAAAGCAACGCAGGAAAGTAACCGTTGCTGGCCTTGAAGGCCGACGAGATGCTCACGCCTCGGGCGACGTGGTCGCGGATTTCGATCACCTTGTTGCGATGCAACATCGAACCGCGATTGGCTTCGGACTCGAAGACGCGTCTTACATCGACGCCAGCATGCAGACCGGTGCCGATGTTGTGGCAGAAACGGGACAAGGCCTGCAAGCCGATTCGCCCACCCGACTCCGATTGTTTCGGAGGATCGTAAGCTTCAGCCGGATCTCTGGCAGGTGGTCGTTGCGTGGACATCGCCGTTTACTCGCGAGCTTTTGAAGCCTTGCATTACATCCAGCATAGGCTGCTTGTTGTCGAAATGACAGCTAACATCATTCTTTGTATTTGGGTGCCACTGCTGGCTCCGAGTGCTGGGTGCCACTGCTGGACGAGCCAGCAGTGGCACTCAGAATCCTGTGCGACCGTTGATTCGGCTTCCTACTCGGCAACCGGCGACGAAGTCGCGATGATCGCGTTCTGAAAATACTCGCGAACGAGCCCTTGCAAATCAGCGACCGTGACCTTGTTAATCCGTGCTTCGTAGGACTTGTCGTTGTCATAACCCAAGCCATACAACTCGTCGACCGCCGCTTGAAAAGCTTGCGACGACGGCGTGACATTGCGTTGGGCGTGAGCCGCGATCAGCTTTTGCTTGGCCAATTCAAAGTCTTCCGCCTCGATCCCTTCATCCGCCAGGCGTTTTACATTCGCTTGAATACGATCAACGACTTCGTCGACCGTTTCGGGACGTGTCTGAGCCATGAACAGGAAGTATCCCGGTGCCTGTCCGGTCAGCTCGATACCGAACACGTAGTAAACAAGTCCCTCGCCGCGCAGTTCATTGAACAACCGTCCGCCAGCACCAGCGCCTCCCGTCAGGATGGAATTCAAGACATCGAGCTTGGCTCGCGTCTCTTGATCCAAGGCGCTGACCACTGGATAGCCGATCAACACCATCGCCGTACCGGGCTGTGCCGTCGTGACGTGTTCTCGTTTAGCCTCAGTCGCAGGAGTTCGGCGGGGAAACTTCGGCAGCACCAAGCCGCTGCCCTTCGGCTCCTTGCCAAAGGTCGCTTCGAGTCGCGCCAGTGTCTGATCAACATCGATGTCGCCGAAGATGGCCAGAACCATATTGTCTGGCGAGAAGTATTTCTTGTGGAACTGTTTGCACTGTTCAACCGTCAACGCAGTGACCGTTTCTTTTGTACCCGAGATGGTCCGTCCGTAGGGAGAAGTTACCGGAACCATCGTCGACCAGAAATCGAGGATCTCGGTTTGCGGATTCGCCTTGCGGGCAGCGATACCGGCGAGTTGCTGTTGCTTCACCTTCTCAAACTCTTCCGCCGGGAAAGTCGGTCGAAACAGGACTTGATGGACGTAGTCCAGCGCATCGTTGAAGTCGTCCGACAATACCGAACAACGCAAGAAGCTCGTGTTGCGTTGGCTGCTGGTGCCGAACGAACCGCCGATCGAATCAAAATGTTCGGCGATTTCGCGGCCAGTGTATTTCTCCGTGCCGCGTTCCATGACGGACGTGGATAGCGAAGCCAAGCCGCTCGTTTCCGCCGTGTCTGCCAGCGAGCCGCCATTAACAAAGGCCTGAATGCTGACCGTCGGGGTGACACTGTGTCGCTTCAGCAAGACAGTCAAGCCGTTTGATAGTTGCTTTCGCAACACCGGCGATTCGGTTACTTGCGATGCTTGTTCGGTGACTTCTTGTTTGCTGCCGATAGGATCGATCACCACCGTGTTGCTACGTTCAGGCAGAAAGTACTTGCGAGCTACGGCTTGAATCTGTTCGGGCGTTACGCCCTGAATACCAGCGACGTATTGGTCATCGAACATTGGGTCGCCGGTCGAGATGAAACTGTAGGCCAACGAGTTGCATTGCTCCTGGACCGTCTCTTGTTGAAAGACGTGCTCGGCAGCCTTTTGGCGTTTGACTTTGTTCAACTCCTTCTCGCTGACCAACTCGGTTTTCAAGCGTTCGATCTCTTCGTAAATCGCCTTGCGGCAGGCTTCGGTGTTTGCCGGCTGGCATTGCACGGAAGCATCAAACCAACCGTTAACGATGCCGGGAGTGTAGGACGAGCTGCTCACCGCAAGAGCCAGCGGTTGTTCGATCTTCAATCGATAACCCAGTCGCGAGCTGTCGCCGTGAGCGAGCAAGTAGCTGGCAACGTCCAACGGATACAAATCCGGATGCTGTAGCATCACGGTCGGCCAACCGATGCTGTAGTGAGTTGTCTCGCCGGCCATCTCCAACCGAGTCGACCGCGCGGACGCTTGATCGGGCTCGCCGGGAAGTACCGCGCCGCGCTCCGTCGTTCGCTGAAAGTTGGTGAAGTTGGTCAGAACCTGCTCCAGCACGTGATTGGTGTCAACATCGCCGACCACCAAGAAAATCATGTTCTGAGGAACGTACCGATTCTTGTAAAACGCAATCACATCCGAGCGATCGACGCTTTGCACGACGGGCAAGTAGCCGATCGTGGGATGGCGGATGGGGTGTACCGTATAGATGAGCGACTTCATCGCCTGGTACTGCATCCGATCGCGACTCGCCTCGCCCATCTCCAACTCACGTTGCACGACTTCCATTTCCCGCAGGTATTCGTTTTCTGGTATCAGCGAATACTGCATGCTGTCCGCGATCAGCTCGATCGCCAGATCCGTGCGACTCGACGGGCAATCGACGTAGTAAGCCGTCATGTCGGTCGAGGTGAACGCGTTGGTCTGACCTCCCATCGAATCGAGCAACTTCTGAATCTCGGGCTCCGGGCGTTTGGTAGTCGAGCCGAGCGCGACGAGATGTTCCAGCATGTGGCTGATTCCCGTCC
>CAUJKL010000312.1 GCA_963204995.1 Planctomycetota bacterium
CCGTGCAACATGCACGGTCCCACGTGTGTCACTGAAAGCTTGCGACCTAATGAACGGTATGCGCTGGTTTGAGTCTTGGCGCAGTCGGGTTGGCACGCTGCATACTCGTGTGCGGCAGCATAGTCATTTTCGTTTTGCAAATAGAGCGCGTGGCGACGAGATTGCCGGTCGGCATACGGGCTCTGGTTGTCCGAGTTGCACTGCTGAACAGAAGTCTCGTCGTCGGGACAGGCCCCATCGAAGATTGACATGGTGCGGGTTACCTTGTTGCTATTTCGATACGTTCTCGGCAATTGTCGGTCCTTGCGCGCCGACATAATCGGGAAGTTCTCCGCCCACGCCCTCCGTGTAGAGTGAATCGCCCTCGATCGGTGCGCCAAACCTCGGATCTTCGAGATCCTTTGACATCAATTCAATAGAGTCTAATTGCGATGTCATACGAAAATCAAGCTTTTCAACTCGATCCCGATCCTCGGGCTTGATCGGCGGATGCTGCCAGTAGTTGGCTTGGCAACGCCAGGTGGCCAAAGCTTTCTCAATTTCTTCCGGTGGCCCCTGGAGTCGACCGCAATCCACCAGCAGATTGTTGGCGATTGTCGCCCAGTTGTGACCTTCCGGGATGGCCAGCATTCCTAGCCAGAACTCGACGCCTACCATCGTGTTGTTGGTGATGTGCAGACAGTTCTCAGGCAACTCGCCGACGATCGCGTCCTGGAGACTTAAGTTCAGGCCATTCCTTCCTCCCGAGAACAAGTTGTGCGTCACCACCGAATTACGCAACGGACGCATGATTGCCACGTGTGTATACTCGGCTTGAAAGCGATTGCCTTCGATTTTCAAGTTACTCAAGGGCTGGCTATTGCCACTAATCCAGATCGCTTGACCATGACCTTCTAGCACGAAGTGACAACCAGAAATGGTGAGCGAATCGGCGGTTGCGTCGCCATTGACTTGCACTAGCGACGTGGACGTGCCCAGTTTCGTCTGATGGATCCGCAGATTTTCCAAGGTGACGAATTGGCAATTGTCTTGCAGTTCGATCGCGTGAAGTCTGTCCGCCGCCAATCGAAAGCCTCGAATCGTGATCTTCTCGATATTAGCGAGGCTAATAATCGCCGAGTCAGCATTGAGGGGCACAAGTGTCGCCGGGGGATCGGAGACCGCTTCGATAGTCAGATCGCGCGTTCCGTTTAATTCGAGGTGCTCCGCGTAAGTTCCGTCATCAATCACGCGAATTGTAGAGCCAGGTGCAGCTACCTCCAACGCGCGCCGAATCGAATCAAACTCTGCGACTCCGTTCTTGCCGACTTCAATGGTTCTGGAAACTAATGTCACAGGTTCGCCACCGCCTGGCATCGGCTCCTCGGCCATCTGCGTCTGATCTGATACCCACGGCTTAAAGAACAGCAACATGCCAAGTATCACAACGAGCAACGTGCCGCTCGCCAGCGCCAACCAACGAGGCGAACGGCGGCGTACGGTATGTTTCCGATAAAGCACGCGACTAAACTCATCGGTCGGAGTCTGGTTCAATTGCGCCAGATGCCCATTGAGCACGTCGAGTAATTCGAGCGACGACTGAAATCGCTTCGCCGGATTCTTCTCCAACAAGCGTTCCACGATCTCGGATAGAAAGGGTGGAGTGCGCGGATCGACTTCTAGGAGAGGGCGGGGAACCAGGTCAGTAACTTTCCTCGCGACTTCTAACGCGTTTTGCCCCTGGAACGGCGAGTGTCCAACGAACATCGCATACAGCACGCAGCCGAATGAGAATAAGTCGGAGCGGCCATCGACCGTCGAACCGTTCACCTGCTCGGGCGACATATAGGCTGGAGTACCAAGTGGCAAGGCACTGGATGTCAGTTCTACGTTGTCGACGGCGGCACGCGCCAAGCCAAAATCCGTCAAGATTACTCGGTCCTCACCCTCAAGCATGATATTGCCCGGCTTGACGTCGCGGTGGATGACTCCTTGAACGTGAGCTGCGGCCAGTCCTGCCGCAACTTGGACGCTGATCCCGAGGATGTGCATGGGTGTCAACGTCCCGGCACTGCGGCGGAGATCTCGGAGCGTCCGGCCCTCGATGTACTCCATCACGATGAAAGGCACGCCGTTTTCTTCTTCCACCGCATGAATGGTGACAACATTGGGATGGCGCACCGCTGCCGCGGCGCGCGCCTCGCGAATGAACCGCCGACGCGCAATGTCGGTGCCCGACAAAACGCGATTGAGCGTCTTGATGGCAACCCAGCGACGCAAACCGTCGTCATAAGCTTTGTAAACAACGCCCATGCCGCCGCTGCCAAGCCGTTCGACGATGCGGTACTTGCCGAGCGTCTTGTACTCGATCTCATCCTCATCCTCGTGAGATTCGGGCTTCGCGGGAGTGTGTTTGTTCTCGAAAGCAAATGTTTGCGTATTCGCTTGCGGATCTAGCGGCGTCCCGGCGTCTGGTTCTCGAGGCTGTTTCGCATCAGGCGATTCGATTGTACGTCCTGGGTCTGAGTCGTCGCGCGCCATTTCTTTACGCACATCATCTTCTCGATCGTCGCGTGGCCGGTCGTCCATCATGGAGCATGCCCTTGGAATCAGGGAGTTAAGGATAGGCGTCGAACGTCGTTCGACAGAGGTTAGGATACCCGAGTGGTGGGGCGAATCAAGCTAACGAGGCGGGCAAGATGTACTCCGTCGCCAGCTGATGTGATGCCAAGGGGGATGGCAAGCCTCCTGCCGGTCGCTCACTCGCCCGACTGGCAGATCGATCTAGCAGCCGTTAAAGTCTGACTACGAAATCCAGCTCGAATTCACACAAGCGAAAAGGATGCGGACGTGGGATACCACATCGATACTGGAACCGGAGTCACACGCTCCCGTCGCCTTCAATCCGTGACCGCTGTCGGTTGGTTCATCACTTTCGCCTTGAGTTTAGCAGTTGGCACCGTTGATTCCTTCGCTCAATCAGCCACAAAACGCCCGACACAGGAGGTTGGATCGTTGAAATACCCCAAGACGCGCCGCTCGGATCACATGGATCAATATCATGGAACGGACGTGGCTGATCCGTATCGGTGGTTAGAGGATCCCGACAGCGACGAGACGAAAGCCTGGGTCGAAGCCGAGAACAAGGTCACGTTCGGCTTTCTCGAATCGATTCCCGAACGCGAGCCAATCAAACAACGGCTGACCGAGTTATGGAATTACGAACGATTCGGTTTGCCACGCAAACGCGGAGATCGCTATTTCTACACGCGCAACGATGGGCTGCAGAATCAAAGTGTCTTGTACGTGACCGACGGTATCGATGGCAAGCCGCGCGTGTTGCTCGATCCGAATCAATGGGCCGCGGATGGAACGGTGGCTTTGGCTGGCTGGACGCCGAGCGAAGATGGCAAGCTGCTGACCTACGGAGTCGCGGCGGCAGGATCGGATTGGCGCGAGTGGAAGGTGTTGGATGTCGAGACGGGTAAAGAGCTGGCCGACCATTTGAAGTGGGTGAAGTTCTCGGGCGTCTCGTGGTTGAAGGACGGCAGCGGATTGTTCTATAGCCGTTACGATGAGCCGAAGGAGGGCGAAGAGTTTACGGGTGTGAACTATTACCAGAAACTCTATTTTCACAAAATCGGTGACGAGCAGTCGAAAGACACGTTGGTCTACGAACGCCCGGATCAGAAGGAGTGGGGCTTCGACGGACATGTGACCGAAGACGCCACGTTTCTGATCATCACGATCTGGCGAGGTACGGAGCGGAAGAACCAAATCTTCTACAAAGACCTGACGAAGCCGGATGCGGAAGTCGTCGAGTTGCTCGCCGGTTTCGAGTTTGAGTATGACTTCGTGGGCAACGACGGCGACACGTTCTGGTTCAATACCGACGACAACGCGCCGCTGCGTCGTGTCCTGGCGATCGATCTCGACAAGCCGGAACGAGCCGACTGGCGGGAGGTCATCCCTGAGGCCAAGGAAGTGTTGCAAGGCACCGGCTTGGTCGGCGATCACTTTTTGGCGTTGTACTTGAAAGACGCTGCTTCCCAAGTCCGGATCTTCGATCTTGGCGGCGAGCACGTCCGCGACGTTGCTCTGCCCGCGATCGGCTCAGCAGAAGGATTCGGTGGGCGGCGACGTGATCACGAAACGTTCTATTACTTCTCGAACAATACGACTCCGGGCACGATCTACAAGTACGACATCGAGTCTGGATTGAGTGAAGTCTTTCGTGAGCCGAAGGTCGACTTCGATCCGAATGCCTACGAAACGCGCCAAGTGTTCTACGAAAGCAAAGACGGCACGCGGATTCCGATGTTTATCACGCACAAACGCGGCATCAAGCTGGAGGGCTCGAACCCGACGCTGCTGTATGCCTATGGTGGCTTCAACATTTCACTGACACCTGGTTTCTCCGTCAGCAATCTCGTGTGGCTCGAACGCGGCGGTGTCTATGCCGTGCCGAACTTGCGCGGCGGGGGCGAGTATGGACGCGAGTGGCACGAAGCGGGTATGCAAGAGAAAAAGCAGAACGTCTTCGACGAC
>CAUJKL010000313.1 GCA_963204995.1 Planctomycetota bacterium
ATTCGTTCCAGAACTTCCTCACAATGATCCACAAATCCCAATCGGCCCAAGGGGCGAATACCTTCGGTCAGGAGACTGCGTGGCACATTGTAGATCCAACGACGACTCAGCCAGTTGAGGTGCATGGAGGCGTCGTTACGATATTCTTCTGGGCGTCGTAATGGGATCGCGACGACCTGCCCGTAACTCAAATGGCCGTCGATCTCCTCCCGAGTAACTTCGCTCAGAGTCTTCGGATCGGTGTCGATCGCCAGCAACCGAATGCTCGGTACCGCGCCGGATTGCCCTAACCATCCATCAAGCCGGCGGTTGAGTTTACGCAAGATTTCCGCCCCCGTGTTCCCCACGCCAATAATCAAGGTGGGGCGGAAAACTGCGGCACCTTCCGGGATACTGACCGGCGGTAGTTTTTGCAGTGCCGCCGGTTTCGGAATCAGTCTCGCCGAGCTCTCGGACAGCAGCATGGTGCCGTCGTTCTGCGATGCCACGCGATGGACGGGACTTGTGCTGTCGTCGGAATGTAACGCAGGGTTGAGGCGTCGTCGGCGCTGAGGCGTGCTGCGTTTTTTGGGATTGGCAAGTTCTTCAACAAGTTCCCGGCAATTCCGAAAGCGGAGTTCTGGATTCTTGGACAGCGCGCGGAGCATGACTCCTTGATCCCCGCGCGGCAGCATGTCAACTTGCGGACGGCCCTTCAGATGTTGTGCGGCAAGTTGCGCGGCAGTTGTTCCTGAGAATGGGCGCACGCCCGTCAGCATTTCTTGATAAACGATCGCAAGGCTATACTGGTCACTCAGTTTCCCAGGTCGCCCATCAAACATTTCTGGAGAGGCGTAGGCGGGCGTCAACCCAGCCATCATCGATAGCGTTGCTTCATGAACATCCTTCACCAAGCCGAAATCTGCCACCTTGATGTGCCCACCCATCAACAATAGATTCTCTGGCTTTACATCCAAGTGTTGAAGCGAATAGGATTCGGAAATGAAATCAAGCGCGTCGGCCGCATCTCGCATATAGCCGAGCAATTCATGACGCGGTATGCCCGATTCTCCTGTTTCTCGGCACGCATCATAGCGTTCCTTCAAGCTCATGTCGGCCAGTTCGCTGATCACCACAAGTTGGCCATTCACCACTTCAATGCGTTCGAGCGACAGCAGGAATGGATGTCGCACCTCTTTGATGCGGTTTAATGACTTCAACTCGTTCTGTGCGCGACGCTCGTCATGGTATCCATAGACCAACTTCACAGCCTTCGAGATACCGCCTGGCGCCACCGCCGACCATACTTCTCCATACGCGCCACTGCCGAGTCGCCGCTGAAGGCTATAGCCTAGGATGTTCTTGCCGGAGTTCTGACTTGCTTTCGACAAAGGAAAAGCCCCACGTCGCAGAGAAACATTGGTGTCCACAATTTACCTGCCTAAGTGTAGCTTTCGGTAAACGTGGTAGTCGCATTCGCCAGAAGGTTTTCCTGAACGGAATTGCTTGTAAAATTGTTACAAGCGGCATGTTCCGTACTCGGTTAGTCGACCGAAGCCGGAGCTGGTACTTGTGCGTGAACGGGCGTTGAGCCGCCAGACAACGAGTTGGCGGCTGGGGTTGGAGCGGCCGGCGGGCCAGGGGGCGCTACCGGATCCCGTAAAGCCGGGTGCTGATGATCCGAACCCTGTTTGGGCGCATTGGCAACCGCTCGTGGTGGTGCAGGACGCCGAACGGGAGGAGGTTGCTGTGCTACTGTCGCCATCGTTTTGGTATCGTTCAGCACGACCGTAAAATAGCTCTTCACGACGCGATCGAAGTATTCGTTCTTCATTTCCATCGGGAGGTCGTTGTAGACGCAGTAGTTCCGTATTTGGCTCAACAGGTCACGAGGATGGCAACGCCGCAGCGCGCGTCCCATCCGGCGATAGTGCGAATCGAGCAAGTAGTTCACCACATCCGGCCGGTAATCGCAGTCGAACTTGGCCGCGTAGAGCTTGAACAGGTGATGGAACTCTTCGGGTGACGGGTTGCCAATTTCAATCTTATACGGAATGCGTCGCAAGAACGCTTCATCTACCAGGTCACTCGGTTCGAGATTCGTCGAAAAGATGATCAATTGCTCAAACGGCACTTGGATTTTTTTGCCAGTTGAGAGAGTCAGGTAGTCGATTCGGCTCTCAAGAGGCACAATCCAGCGGTTCAACAACTCCGTGGGTTCGACGCGTTGGCGTCCGAAGTCGTCGATCAACAGACAGCCGCAATTACTTTTTAGTTGCAGGGGAGCTTCGCTGACATTGCTCTGCGGGTCATGGCGAATCTCGAGACTGTCCATTGTCAATTCGCCTCCGACCACCACGGTCGGCCGTCGAATGCGCAACCACCGGCGGTCGTAAGACGCCGCGGCGACCAGTTGGCTTTCGTCGGCCTGTGCCACCTCGTGAAATGCCGCGTCGAACACCTTTACGATCTGACCGTCCTCGAAGAGGGCATAGGGAATCCAGATTTGCTGACCGAAGCACATCGTAATGCGTTGAGCGAGAGTCGATTTGCCGTTTCCCGGCTGACCGTATAGAAAGAGTCCAGCACCAGAGTTAATTGCCGGCCCTAGACTTTCGAATAAGCTCTCGTGGATCGAGATGTCCTTGAATGCGGCTCTGAGGTGTTCACGCTTGGGAGTTTCGGCGCGGATTGTCTGAGCTTCGGCCGAGAGCACATAGTCCATCAGCGGCACCGGAGCGGGGCCGGCGTAGGCGCAGGCCGCCATCGCGATTCTCCCGCGATCGCGCCCCTGATCCGTCAGCGTATAGTTATAGTCATTTAGCGGAGCGGCACCTTTGTGTACCAACAATTGCCGGCTGCGCATCGACGTAAAGACATCTTCCAAGATCCTGAATGGCAAACAGAGGTGTTCGGCGAGCTTCCGGCCACTGCACAGGCCGACAAGTGAAAGTCGCTTGCATATCAGGTCCTCGACCATCGACAGCGGCAATCCTGTGTCTCCCAGCGTATGCGGTTCCGTCGGGCGAAAACTTTCGTCCGACATGATTGCCGCCAATAGGCCATCTCTCAGAGTCGCGTCGGTCGTCATAATCGATACCATTGCCTTATCGGCGTGAAAGCGAAATCTCATTACAACCGCTGTGCGTATGCGGTCTCTATGGCAACCTTAGCTTATGCGCTGACCGCCAACCGGTCATTCCTTGGAATATCGGCAAGCAAAATGGGGGAGAATAAAATTGGCAACGACGACTTTTAATGCTAGATAAATTGGGGCACCAATTTTGCGCACGAATGGCATTCAGTCAACGGACTTGCCCTGATCCCTGTAAAAGTTTCTCCGATATGCAACACACCTCGACCGAAAATTCATCGAACGCTGCCGTCACATTGAACGCATCGGTGTGGTTTTTTGCTGGCATGTTGGACGATTCCGATATCGTACGGCATGTGCCTATCCACTCGATGCCGTTCCGTATCGGTCGACGATCTGATCTTAATCTCGCGTTGCCCTGCAACTGCGTCTCCAAAGAGCACGCGGAGATCTTTGAACGAGAAGGGCAAATGTGGGTTCGCGATTTGGGAAGCACGAATGGCACCTACGTTAACGGCAGTCGCGTGGTCTGCGAAACCCGAATTCAAGTCGGCGATCTCGTGCAGTTTGCTACGATGGTCTTCCGAGTGGGATGCGAGGAGCAGCGGAACGATAGTTTTACCATTGAAGAAGACGCGTGTGACCGCGCGCTGACAATGATCCAGTTTGACCGACTGATCAATGACGGCGGCGTGG
>CAUJKL010000314.1 GCA_963204995.1 Planctomycetota bacterium
CTGTCCGCGTTCTCTCCGACTGGGTCGCCGGGGTTTCACCTGCCAATGAAGTTTGCTCATTTCTTCGCGGGAAACTCGCACACGTTTCCGTCCGATCCGGCGGTCACCGACTATGTGATTGGCGGCCGCAACGCCGAAGAACTGGCCCGCGCGAGAAAGTGGAACGATGCGCTCTTGGCTTACATCGGCCTGGCCAACGCCGAGAAGATCAGTGACTTTCAGAAATCCGACGCGCTACAGCACGCTGCCCTGTGTGCCTGCAACCTGAAAGATTTCGAGCGCGCCGAGGAATTGGCCAGTCAAATCCCGATCGAGTCGGTCGCCACCACCGTGCGCATGCGGAATCTCGCCGCACAGCGGAAGTGGCCGGAGATCGCCGCACGATTCGGTGATGAGGATTTGACGTCGTGGCCGTTCTGGCAGATCGCCGGCGGAGCGTTTGCACGAGGTGAGGGCTACTACTTCACGAAGCAAGGCGAAAGGGCCGACAAGGATCTGCGACTTGCGCTTGCCTATGAACCCGACCCGCGGATTCAGCTCAGCATCCGCACGATGCTGGCACACAACCGCGAGACCGCTTTGGGAGACGACGCTGGTGCATTAGAGCTGTACCGTGCGAACTTCGCAGGCAAGCAGCAGATCGGCG
This sequence comes from Planctomycetota bacterium, assembly GCA_963204995.1. Classification (GTDB taxonomy): domain Bacteria; phylum Planctomycetota; class Planctomycetia; order Pirellulales; family Pirellulaceae. Next base: position 647 of record CAUJKL010000314.1, read on the forward strand.
GCGCGGACGAGTTTCGCTCAGTCGATCGCGCCGCGGTAATTCTCACAAAACTGGGACGGTTCGACGAAGCACTTGCGGCATTCGATGTTGTTGACTTTGAAAAGCAAACGGGCTTCTGGCTGCACGAGATGTTGCTCTCCAAAGCCGACACGCTATCGGCGGCCGGCCGGAAAGATGAAGCGAAAAAGTTATACACGCGAGTTCTCGAAGATGCTTCCGCATCGGAATCGCATCGCAAGCGAGCCGCGTAAGCACGAGTCGCTGTCTAATTGAGGAGATGTCAGAGTGATCACAGCCCATGCGAAATGTCGTGAATGGTGCGGATGGTGGCCAATACTGCTCCTGGGTTTGTTGCTCAACCAATCCTCCGCGTTGTCGGCGGCTGAGCAAAGTGGCATCACTTCGCTCAACGAAATCATGCCAGACCAACCGTGGCCGGCGCGCAGGAAGGAGATCGAACGGCGATGGCTCGAACTGATGGGCGACTTTCCCACGTCGATCCCGAAACTGCACACCGAGATGAAAGAGGTGGAACGCCAGGACGGCATGACGCGGTATCACGTCAGCTTTCAAGTCGAATCGGATGATCGTCTAACGGCCTGGCTGATGGTGCCGGATGCGGCGCGAAAGAAGCCGACACCTGCGATTGTCTGTGTGCATAGCACGACGTGGGGTTCGGGCAAGGACGCAACGATCGGGCTGTCCGGTCGACGGCCGGTCGATCCGCCACGCGATCCGCAGGTCGGAGCTGCCTACGGCTTGACTCTGGCACAGCACGGATTTGTCACACTCAACATTGATCTGCTCACCGACGGAGAACGGATCGACCCGCAATATCGTGTGATGGATACACGACCGTTCTACTTGAAGCATCCTGAATGGTCGATCGTCGGAAAGAATACGTGGGATATCATGCGCAGCGTCGACTTCCTGCAGACACTCGACTTTGTCGACCACGATCAAATCGGATGTACGGGCTGGTCGCTTGGTGGACACACGGCAATCTTCGCCGCGGCGTTCGATCCACGCATCACCGCCACCGTCAGTAACGGCGGCGTGCTCGATTGGTATCGCCATGCGGATGCCTGGTCGCGAGAGCCAACTTCTTGGACTCCGTGGCGGAAGGGCGTCGATCCTCCGACCAGCAGCGAGAAGCTCGAGCAGCGGTTCGGCTTCAAGACGAACAGCGGGCCGTACGTCTATCTCAAGGGCTTTCTTCCCTCCATTGACGACCCGTCGAAGCAGATTCCGGTTGACTTCGACAGCTTGATGGCGCTGGTCGCACCCCGCCCGCTGCTGATCATCTCGACGGAACAGGAATTCTATCGTCACAAGTTTTTTCCGAAGGCTCGGCAAACGCTTGACGTGTATATCGACTGGCGCGACAGCGAAGGTTTACCCAGCGCGCTCAAAGCACGGCAGGAGCGGCTCGGTTACACGGAAACGCTGGAGTACTACGAAACGCAGCATGGAATGAAGCCGGCAAAGATTGTGCAAGACTTCAGTGAGTTGGGTGCCGGGGACTGTTTTAGTTGGTTTTCCTTCCCTGGAGGCCACGGCTTCCCGGGTGTGACTCGACGGCTGACCTTCGCATGGTTCGACCGCTGGCTGGGGCGGACTCTGTATTAATGGAATCCGAATTCCACGCTCGTTTTTCGGTGGTTGAATCGCGAGGCCCAATCACGACCTGCGCAGGACAAGCAGACCATCAATTCCGCCGCCTTCATCGCAACGCGAATCGTGGGGCGTTCCCACTCTCTTCCCAAGGTTGCCGAAGTTGCAAACGTCACGCAGTCCGGGCTCGGCGTCTTTACCGATCGACCTGAGACGTTGAACTCAGCGATCAGCCATACGACGAACTCTGAAGAAATGATGAGCGAACCGCGAAAGCATAAAAGGGAAGGTATACCAGGGGACGCAGCGATGCTTTTCCAGCCCCCCTTTGTCGAAAGAATGAGCTGCGTCCCCTTTGTCATTCCTAGAGGACCTCTACCGACATCCCAATAAACAACCAATCAGTGAAGCCATTGCCATTTGCCAAGCGTTGATCAACAAGGGCGCAATCGCGGTTGGAGAATGACAGCTAGTCTCCGTCCCAAACTTTATTCTGATTGGCGAAGCAATGGACCTGATTGAAGGAAACAGGGGATAAGTCCAATTAACTGAGTATTGGACTTATCCCCTGGTTTCTTCTTCAAAACAGCATTACAACGTCCCGCGCAAAGGAGCATGGTGGAACTATGAGCAACAGCATACACACAGACCCGTTAGCAAGGATTCGCCCTGAGATGCACGCCGCACGCGAGGGAGTGGATTGGGTTGTGACATACCTTTGGGCTGTAGGCTTCCTTACTGTAATCTTTCCTTTGGGTTTGGGAATCGCGGGAGCATTAATGCTGGAAAGTGTCATCCCACTCATCTATGCTCCTAGCGGTCTCCCTTTTGCCGGGATACTCTTTGGGCTGGCAAGACTTGTCGAGGGACAGGAGATATATGAATAGCGACGGCAAGCAGCTATTCGGCATTCGGCTATTGTCGACAAGATGCGACTTCGCTTTCTCTGGGCGGAAGAAACCAAGCGATGTACCCAGTGTGGCGATTGATGCGGTGGCAAAGCCGAATGATTACTCATTGGGATCGAAGGCGATGTCCTCGGCACGAAGTGTATGTTGTGCGCTGCGATGCACCGTGAGCACGTGAACTGTGTCCTCTTGAATCGTGAAGATCGCTCGGTAACTCGGTCGTGAACCAAAGCCAAAGAGGAGGTCGCGAAGCTCGTAGAGAAAGTCTGCATTCTCGGGAGACAGACCGTGGCGAGTGGGCATCGTGTCGAGCGAATAAATTGCCTTGAACGCGAGTTCGTACCAACGCAGGGCCTGTTCCGGCGAATGATTCTCCGCCCACCAACGAGCGTTGCGCTCGATATCCTCAATGGCCTTGTCATCAAGGATGACGCGGTACGTCGTCATGCGTCACGCGGAGGAAAGCCCAACTTCTCACGAAGGTCGGCGTCCGCTTCCGCCGCGGGTTTGCCGCGTCCGGCTTCCATATCGGCGATTCCCTGTGCGATCGCGTTGTGTGTACTCGACTGTTCGAGCTGTGCGAGCGTGGTCGCTTCCACGAGGTAATAGACACGGTTGTTCAGCGGATCGACAACCTCCAAGCGGTCGTCACCGAGCGAGTGAAGCGCGTCTGAGAGTTCTTTGGAAAGTTTCGCAGTCATGTGCCCATTATACCACGATATTGCCGTCCGAGGGCAACGGTAATCTTCCGATAAAAGTGCTCAGCAACGGACGTCAAGTTGTGCGTCGAGTTCGAAAAATCAAATGGGGGCGAGGTGGGCCTGCTTAGTGTCCGGATAACCGGTGCCTTCCTGCCCCGACCGGTCACTCCGGCGCGTAGCGTGTCAAGGAAGCGACTCGGTCAAAGTCGGCATCGTGACTGCACAGGTGAGTTAGGCCGTGTTTTCAACATGACCGCGACGACCAACGCGTCATTGCTGAGCAGTTCAGACGTTTGACTGATCTCGGCAGTGTTGCACGCGGCAATCCACACGCGACTTATGGCTTGTGGCACCGGTCGGGGCGACGCCGTCTGCCAGTTCTCAACCTTCAGTCCCGGCACGCGTTGAAATTCGCCCGTGTTTGCGGTCACAAGCGTCAGACCGGCGGCCAAGGCTTGAGCCGCCAGCAGTATGTCGTAAGGGCCGATCATCTCGCCTTGCGATTCGAGCCGCCCGCGAATTCTTCCGGCTTCGCGAGCAGCGGCCTGATCGAACGGCAGTTCAATCACGGTCTTAAGCAGCAGGTCGACTTTGGCTTGCTCTTTGTCCGGCGAAGCACACTTGGCGATACCCGTGTGCAGTTCGTAGCTGGTGATCGTGGAAATCACACAATCGCCCGGCGCGATGGCGGACATTCGGTTGACGACGTTCGTATGATGCCGCATCAGGTCGATGCAAGTGTTCGTATCCAGCAAATACTGCATGACAGTTACGATGGCTCAATCGCGGGGGCCGGCGGCGTTTCGCCTTGCGGCGGACGAACCAGCG
>CAUJKL010000315.1 GCA_963204995.1 Planctomycetota bacterium
GGACTTCATCACGATCAGGAACAGCCGATCGATATCACGAACAACGGCGTCTTTTTTCTGAATTCCAGTGTCGACTACGAGCAGATCTCGGACGGTACGTCGCACACAATTTTCATTGCCGAGAGAATTGCGGAAGCTCAGCGGGATCTGGGCTGGATGTCTGGCACACGCTGGACACTCCGCAACACGGGAACGCCTATCAACTCGGGGCGATCACGGAACCAGCGAGGCTTGCCGCCAGAGACTCAAGACTCAACTGATCCGCTCGCGGTCGGCGGTTTCGGGAGCTATCACCCCGGGGGAGGAGAATTCGCCTTCGGCGATGGCAGCGTCCGATTTATTTCGCAGAGTATCGACATTCCAACCTACCAACAACTCGGCCATCGCGCCGACGGCAAACTGCTTTCCAGCTTCTAAGGTGAGCGACAAATTCGAACCTACCTTAGTGCGGCACAGCCGCAATGTACGTTAGCCTTTCTAGGCTGACACTCCCCTTGTCAGGCTGGAGAGCCTGACGTACTTGAATGCTCGCAAGACAACATCGAGCGGAGCGATAACTGATGTAGCACGGACAATCTTGTCCGCGACTGCGGGCGTGACGGACTGGATTGTCTGTATTTCGGGTAAGCGTAATTTAGCCGGTGGCCGTATCGCTGAACAATCCTGCCCGGCCCGCCTCTTGACCACGGCGCGCAACACCCGGTACATTAACGAATTACGGCGAACGTACCGTCGTGGGTCGAGTCGTTGCCCGGGCTAGGGTTTGACCGACATCTGAAGCAACAATCCTGTATTGGGTCCTTTGCGACAGACCTCGCACGAGCGGTCGTTGCCGTAGGGCATCCGAAACACAAAGCGTCGAACCCGATGGCAGCTGTAATCATCAATCTCAAGACGGCGGACGATCCGCGCGATGCGATTCATCGAACCGTACAGGCGCTGGCGGAAGGCAAATTGGTGGCCGTCCCGACGGAGACGGTTTATGGATTGGCTTGCAGTGCTTTGAATGAAAAGGCGGTTGCAAGGCTCGCACGACTCAAACAGCGAGCGGCTGGGCACCCGTTTAGTCTTGCCATCAAGAGCGCTGGCGACGCACTGGACTACGTCCCCCATCTATCGCCCTTGGCCGCGCGACTGACGCGTCGCTGCTGGCCCGGCCCCGTGACACTCGTCTTGGATGGTGAGCATCCGGACAGTTTGCTCGGCGAACTGCCCCGATCCGTGCGCGAGGTTGTTATCCCCAAAGGGACCGTGGGATTGCGAGTTCCAGCACACGACGCCTTACTGTCAGTGTTGCGTCTCACTGCCGGGCCACTGGTGCTAACTAGCGCGAACCGAGGCGATGAGCGAGACGCGGTCAACGCGGCGGACGTGGCCAGGATGGTCGGGGAGGACATTGACCTGATTCTCGACGATGGCCAGAGTAAATTCGGGCAGCCGTCGTCCGTCGTTCGCGTGCAAGAAGCGAAACTCGATTTAATACGAGAGGGAGTCATCAACGAACAAGTGCTTCAGCGTCTGGCAAGTCATTTAATCATCTTTGTATGTACAGGAAATACCTGTCGCAGTCCGATGGCCGAGGCATTGATGAAACAGCGGGTCGCAGATCGTTTGCAATGCACGACCGACGAATTGGAAGACCGCAATGTGATGATCATGTCGGCAGGAATTGCGGCCACGTCGGGCGGGCGGGCGAGTCCTGAATCGGTGCAGTTGATGCAGGAACGTGGTATCGACATCAGTCTGCACGAGAGCCAACCGCTGAGCGAACGACTGGTGCGTTTTGCCGATTTGATTTTGACGATGACACGCGGGCATCGTGATGCGATCGTGGCACAATGGCCCGACGCGGCGCCCCGCACGAAGATCGTTTGCCGAGATAACTCGGACGTGAGTGATCCGATTGGCGGTCCGCCGGATCGATACCGCCGTAGTGCCGAACAAATCGACTCGCAGTTATCCGCCTGGGTAAACGAAATTGACTTCGCCACGCTGAACGGAATCGTGAAAAGCGACACACCAAAACCCAATGCAAAGAACACTGGAAAAACCAACCCAGAGAAGAAGTAGAACGCATGCAGATCGCAATCGGAAGTGACCACCGCGGCTACGGCATGAAACTCAAACTGACCGAACTCCTCGCCGAGCTCGGGCACACGGTGAGCGATGAAGGAACACACAGCACCGAGAGCTGTGACTATCCGGATATCTCTAGCGCCGTCGCTCGAAAGGTTTCGAGCGGCGAAGCGGACCGGGGAATTCTGATTTGCGGAACCGGAATTGGCATGGCGATCACGGCGAACAAATTCCGCGGTGTTCGAGCAACGACGTGCCCCGATGAGATCACGGCCGAAGTATGCCGAAGGCACAACGACGTCAATGTCCTGTGCTTATCGGGCGACTTACTCGGTGAAAGCCGACTTGGCAATTTGGTTCGAGTGTGGCTCGAAACCGAGTTCGAGGGTGGTCGCCACGCGCGTCGGCTGGAGAAGATCGCAGAGATCGAGCGGAATTGGTGCTAGCGTTGGCAGCGCTCTCACAATCGTGAAATTCACCGCACACGCCAAATTCCTGAAGTGACGCGTCTCGGCAAGACGACACCGATAATGATTCGTTGTCGAATAGCGCGTAGTCAGGATTTCGCGAGGGCGATCATGGAAAGCATTCAGTTTCCCGAATTGGTGCAACAGTGGACCAACGACATCCTGGTCTGGATCGGGTTCGGTACCGTGGTGGGGCTGTTGGCCAAGGCCATTATGCCGGGCCGCGATCCGGGCGGTGCCATCGCCACTTTGGCGATGGGAATCGGCGGCACCATTATTGGCTGTGGCGTGGTTTCGTATTTCTACGAAGGCCAACGTATCACCCCGATCAGCCCGCTTGGCTTAGCCGTAGCGACGGGTGGCGCGTTTATCATCCTGTCGTTCTACAAGCTGCTTGGCGGCTACTTCTTTGTCGAAGGCGAAGTCCCCCGCCGTCGCATCCGCGCTCCACACACCCGCCGTCGGCGCGAGAACCTGGTCGAGTACGAGGATTAGTCAATCCGCCGGCATCAGGCGATTGCGGCAGCTAGGGCCAACGTCTCAAGTAACTCGGCGGGGATCATCTCGACTGCTTGGCTTCCATCGTACAGTTCATCCTCAAGCGGATTGAACTGACTTCCGCTCGATGCACCGTAGCGGTATGGATCATCGTATTCGTCTGCTACTTCCTCTAACAGTACCGCGCGAGTCTCGTCCGCCGTCGTGTCGTTCTCGACAACACTCGGTTCGGGCACGGCGGCCACAGCAATCGAGTGACCAGTACTCGACGCCAGCAAGTCCGACGGAATCACCGCTGTCTGTGTGGGAATGAGAGTTGTTGTCGTGCTTGTCGTGACAGGTGCGAGGGCCTGCGTCGGCAGACCCATGACAGGCTGAGACGGCGACTCGCCTTCTGGCGCGACGACCTGTGGCACTGGAGTGACCGTGTTGACTACCGGTGCTGCGATGCTGGCCGTCGGCACGACGGACGCACTCGCGGCTTGAGGAACCACCGGCGAACCTTCGCCGCTGGCACCATTCGTGCCGGCGGGCGTTACGACTTGAAGATTGAACGCGGCACTACCAGCCATGATCTGCACCAGGTCGAGCCCGTTCTTCTGTCCGAGCACTCGAAATCGCGAGTCATTCCGAGCAACATCGGCGGCCAATGTCTGTCCGGTCGCGTTCGTCACTTCGATGTGCAGGTCGGCTCCGCTGTTGGTCACCGTAAAGTTGGCGTCGGTGAACCCTTCCCAACCCTTGCCCAACGAGTACCACTCTTGTCCGCTCGCGCCGACCGCCACGTGGGCGTATTGCGTGGGCGCGGCTGTGCTAATGTCTCGCAGTGAGATAAATGCAGCTTCGCGACCGCGAACGGTCACTTGGTTGCCGGTGCTGTCGGCCGCCGCAGTGACCGAAGCCGTGATCCCACTCGATCCATTCGACAAAAGAAATGTCGGTGTCGTCGTGAGCAATCGGTAGGTGCCTGGTGCGACTCCGGTTAACGCAAAGGTTCCGGCAGCAGAACGCGTCGAAACCAGTTCATTGCCGATGGTCATGCTCCCGTCGCCGTTAAACAGTAACAGATCCAACCCGCCAAACACCTCCCCACTTGACGAACCGGCGATCAAACCAGAAAGCGTTCGACCGAGCAGTTCGCCGAAGTTATTGTTCGTGCCGACGGTTCCCTCGGCTAGTGTAATCGAAAACTTGTCGTTCTCCGGAATGGTGCCACCCTGCGAACCGATGGTGTCTTTGCCGTCGACGATGGGAACTCCATTGCGGCTCCCAGTGGGCTGTGTCTCCGTGATGGAGTAGTTGCCCGGTGCCAAGCCGGTAAATGTGTACGACCCATTCGCTGCGGTTGTCGTCTGTAGTGATACCGAGTTGCCCGTACTGTTGGTCCCCGTTAGCGAAATCGAAACGCCTTCAAACCCTTCCTCACCTGTATCACGAACACCATCGTTGTTGCTATCGATGTAGACGAAGCCCGACAGGCTACTCGGGACGAAGTCGGCGACCGTAACGGTCACGGTAGCTTGTGCCGTCCCGCCGTTCCCATCAGAGATCGTGTACGTAAATGTATCCGTTCCCGTCACAAGGCCGGTCGATGCGAATGTCGCTGGGGGCGAATAGATGACGCTCTTGCCATCGGCGGCAACTTGGGCGCTGGCACCCGCAGTCACGTTGCTCACGCCGGTGATCGTCAAAACTTCGCTTCCTGCTGGGTCAGGAGCATTCGAATCGTTCGCCAGGACACTCAGTGAATTGCCCGTCGATTGTTTCGATACAGTGAATGTATCGTTGACAGCCGTTGGCGGATCGTTTGTGTTATTCACGGTGACAATAACCGTAGCGGTGGAGACTTGCCCGTTAGCCGCTCTGGCAGTGTACGTAAACGTTTCGACGCCAAAGAAGTTGTCATTGGCTGGGCGCGAGTAATTGAGCTTGGCTCCGCTCTCGATGATCGTGACAATTCCGCCCTTGGTGGGTGTCCCGACAGCCGTGATGACTAGGCCAGTACCCGTGTCGTTTTGAAGCACATCAAAGACCGTATTGAGACTGCCTTCATCGACGGTGAACGAGTCGCCACCCGCTCCATTGACGGTCAAGGTCAGCGTTGCTTGAGAAGTGCCTCCGTGACCGTCGGTAATCGTGTAGGTCACTGTGTCGACGCCGGTAAAGCCTTGTCCTGGGGTGTAGTTGAGCCCCGTTCCGCTCGACGCAACGGTAATCGTTCCGTTGCCGGACAATTGCCCCACGCTCTGTACTCGCAACTGATCGCCGTCGACATCCGTGTCATTGGCGAGTACGTTGATGAAATTGTTGGTCGACCCAGTGGAGATGTTGGCGGTATCATTGACGGCCACCGGCGCGTCGTTGATGGGATGAATTTGCACCGTCACATTGGCGGTTTGCGTATCGGTACCATCGCTCAACGTATAAGTAAAGTTGACTTCGCCATTGAAGTTCAGGGCGGGTGAATACAACAAGCTCTTGCCATCGGGCGCGATCGAAACGCCAGCAATCTGTGGTGAAATTGCAGTCACCGTCAAGTTCGAAGTGGAGCCCGATAGCGAGCTGTCGTTGGCCAATACGTCAAGCGTGATATTCGACGTGTCTTCGTCAAAGTTGAAGATGTCGTCGTTGGCACCGAAACTAGCGTTGATCTTGAGTTGCGTCGCCCCAAAGAGGGTTTCGCTGGCAGGTATCGGCGAGTTGCGTCCGAGCACTAACACTTCATGGGCGGGCAAGTCTTCGGCGGGGTTACCGACCAGATTCAGTGTACCCGCTCGTGTGGCCTGGAACTTAACGCTGTAGATTGGGAACGTACCAGCGCCAACTCCGGTCGAGTCGAAGTTGACCGCTCCAATTTCATTGATTTCGCCGGCGAGAATCGAACCGGATCGCCCGTTCGGATAGGTCGGCGAATACGAGATGCTTTGGGCGGCGGCGAGAAGCGAGTCGAAGGTGATGTCTTCATAAAAGGCAAATGTTCCACGGGCGACATCCCGCAAGTCAGTCACGGAGACATGCAGGAAGAAGGTATCCCCGACATTGACTTCGCCGATCTCGGGGGACGCCGGATTCGAATCCGCCGTGATCTTGTACGAAGCGCCAATCACTGGGATGTTCGTCACTCGGATCGACAACGGCTGTGAGGTTGTGTTGCCAGCGACATCGGTCGCCACGACGGAAAAGTTATTCTCTCCCAGTTGACTTGCGGAGGGAGCCCAAGAGACCACGCCCGTTGAAGCATTGATCGTCGCTCCCGCAGGAGCGTTGGTGAGCGAAAACGTAATCCCAGTTGTATCGCCTGCGATATTCGCATCGTAGCTGATGTCGTTGCTGACTATCGCTCCGGTGGGAGCAACCGACGTGAACTCGCCGGGTGGTGTCGCGTCAATAGTAATTGACAAGCTGGTGCTGGCCGGCCCCTGAACGCCTTCTACTTCTTGCGTCGCAATGATCGAATGCGCCCCGTTGGTGAGCGTTGTCGTGCCGTTGGTGGTGATCGTGGCCCCGGCGTTCGCCGTTCCCTGACCGATCAAAACGCCATCCGCGAACACTCGCACGGTCGCACCATCGACCACCCCGCTCACTCGGAACTGCAGCGCTCGATTCGCGGCACTATTGTTGAAATTCGTAATGTTGTCGGTATTGTTGCCGCTATCCGTCGCGGCCAGCAAGTCGATCGCAGTCGGTGCGACGACATCAAAGTTTCCGAATCGCACGTCCGCAATCGTCTGGCCGCTGAGGACGGTGAGCGTCACCGGATTATCCGTCGTGACCAGTAAGTCCGCGACATCGACTTGTCGAATCGTATGTTGTCCGGGTGGAAGCGCCAACGAATAGGTTCCATCGACTGCCGATGTGGCAGAGGGTTCACCGGCGTCATGCACTCCGTTGCCGTTGGTGTCGCTAAAGACGATCAGACCGCCGAGTCCGACTTCTCCTGTATCGAGCACGCCGTCACGATCGGTGTCGGCGTAGACGATGCCGGTGATTCCGCCTGTGCTACCGGCCTCCGACTCGACCGTCAGCGATTGGACGTCGAACAATGTCGAGTTGCTTTGCAGAATCCCGTTTGTGATCGTCACTCCCGAGGTATCGAGATCAGCATCTGCGACATAGAAAGTAATCGTCTCTTGGCCGACAAAGCCAGCCTTCGGTGTGATCGTGATATCGGCCATCGAGGTTACCGGACCGGTCGGTACCGTGATGGTGAAATTGGTGGGCGTCACGACACCGAATTGGCTAGGATCGCCTTCGACGTCAATGATCGGGAAATGAAAGACCGTACTCTGACCTGCCGGCACTTTAATGTCGTTGACTTCACCGAGCCAAGGAAGTGTATTGACCGTATCCGGTTCGACGTTGACCGTGAAGGTGCGAGAGAAGTGGTTGCCGCTGGCGTCTGTCGCTGTGACCAAAACCGTCGTCGTGCCTGTCACACCGGGCGCTGCTTTCAACATCACAACGGCGTTTTCCGTATCGTTGATGATGTTGACTGAATTGATGATCACACTGCGAGGATTGGTCGTTGAATTGTTGCTGATCGCTTCGCGAACGTCGTCTCCTTCCACCAGAATGCCCGAGACGGAATGATTGCCGTCCAGGCTGCGGGTGGCGACTTCGGTGATGAAGAACTGCGAGTCGTTCGTGTCGTCGTACGACTTGGCAAATGACAGCACGCCTGTGCGGTTGTGTTGTAGTTCGACGTTGAACTGATCGTCAAAATCGCCGAGCGTCGATCCGCCCGTTCCATCGCCATTTGTAATATCGCCGCCTTGAATAACGAAACCGTCCACGATGCGATGAAAGGGAACGCCGGCATAGTCACCCGATTCCGCCAGTTCGATCAGCCGCGACGTGGGTCGCGGCGCACGATCTTCGAACAACTGGAAGTTCATCTTGCCCCAACCCGCTACATCGATAACCATGCTGCGGTTGTTCTGTAGCAAGGTCGCAGACACAACACTCGGATCATTGCTCGTCACGGTATACGTCAGCGGCCCGCCGCCCGGATCGTAGCCGTCAAGCGTAATATGCAACGGCGAACCGGCCAGGAGCGTGACGATTTCATCGCCATCTGCATCCACGTCGCTGGACGTCTTGTCGCCATCGCTGATCGGAGCGATAAACGGCTGGTCGGAAGAAGGAATGGGAACACCACTGCGCTGTGAGATCGTTGCCAGCGTCTGCTCGCCTTCCAGTCGCGTGCCATCGGGGAACTCCCATGTCGGGAAACTAGTGATCGGGACACCGCTGGGGTTCAAGGTTAGATCGGTGCCATTCCCCACGGCGTTCAGTGTGACTGGGCTATCGAGATTGGTCACCTCGATGAACGGCAAGAAGTCCCCTCCGTCCTGAAAGAGTTCCTTCGTCGCGGTGCAATGTGGGCACCATGCTGCGCCGTAGTATCGCGTTCCCGATGCGGCGAGTGCTTTAGCGAAGGCCACTAAGTCTTGGGCCGCTTCGCCTTCCGCGACGATCGCGCCTTCGCCTTCGCCCTCGGCAGCAGGCAAAGCCGTTTCGATCGAACTGTATTCGCCGTGCAACTCCAACAGCGCGGGATCTTGCAGCGCCACCTGGAGATCAGCGGCCAACAAGACACGCGCTTCCATAATCTCGAAGTGCCGCATGGTTCGCTGACGCTTCTGCTGGCGTCGACGGAAAATGCGTTGGAGGGCTTTGCGAAGAGAAGGGCGGTCGCTTTGCATCATCGTGGCCTCAGTTCCCCAAGTATGAACGGCTGGTCAGTTTCAACTTCTCAGAATACGCAGGTGTGCGAAATTTGTCAGCAAATCGGCGAGGTATTCGTTATCGATCTTGTTTACCTGTCACGCTTTAACGTTCTTTTCAGGACAACCATCAGCAGCGGAACGATCAGGCAAGAGTCCACCCACCTAGTTCCTAGAGCCGAATTCCTGCTCGATTGTCACGGAGTTACTCATGGTTCTGACGTAAATACGTGACTCTGAGTTCCCTGTCGCGGCGATTTGCTTGCCTCGCAACGAGCTAAACGCAAAAAGGAGGCCAAAGGCAAAAGCCTGGGAAAGTAAGTGTTTTAGGGCGTTGCGGTGTTGCTGTTGGGGTTAAAACGCAACACTGGTAGCGTCTTGTCGACAAACGTTCGTCGACGAGAATTCCGTCCTTCGTGGCGAGCGACGTAACAAGCAGCTAGAATCGGCACCTTGCTAGAACATACCCCGTTGTCACTCATCCGCCCACCCAGCAACGCGAGCACTTGGTTTCATGTCAGAGAGTAAAGCAGCTTCAGCCCCTACGACATCCTCGGTTTCACGTCCCTGGTATGCACGCATCGGCCCGGGGATCATCACGGCCTGCGTGGTCATTGGGCCGGGGAGTATTTTGTCGAGTTCCAAGGTCGGGGCCACCAACGGATTTGCGCTGAATTGGGTGGTTGTCGTGGCCGTCGGATTCATGATGATCTATATGATGCTCGGAGCCCGCCTTGGTGTTGCGGCGGGACTGTCACCGGCGACGCTGCTGACCGATCGTTTCGGTCGTTGGTTGGCGGCGTTAATCGGCATCGGTGTCTTCTTCATCTCCGCCGCGTTTCAGTTCGGTAACAACATCGGAGTCCACTCGGCCTTCAAGGAATACGAAGAGTACATCATCAAAGTCCCCTTCCTGCAGGTCGACTACGTTGTGGTGCTGTTCAACGCACTGGCCATCTTCTTCGTGTTCGGATTCAAGGATCTCTACCAAGCGCTCGAACGGCTGATGATGGTCTTCGTAGGTATCATGCTTCTCTCCTTCGCCATCAACTTACTGTTCGCGAAACCTGATCCTGCTGAGTTCTTTGCTGGCTTTGTGCCAGTTTTGGGAACCATCGTCAGCGGACAGCAATTGGGAAACTTGCTCGACATCTCGCTGCTGGCTTTGGTGGGAACGACGTTTGTCATCACAGCGGCTTACAACCAGGCTTATCTTGTGCAACAGAAAGGTTGGGGAAAAGAAGACCTTAAAGACGGCCTGCTCGATGCGCGTATTGGCTCGGTGATCATGGGGCTGATCACGATCATGCTGATGTCAACCGCCGGCGCGGCGCTCCGCGGGCACGAACTCACACATGTCCACGACGTGGCGTCAGGTTTACGACCAGCCTTCGGAGCATGGGGACACTCGCTATTCTGCCTCGGCCTGTTCTCCGCCGCTTATTCGTCGTTCCTCGTGAACTCGATGATCGGAGGCTTTATCCTCGCGGATGGATTGGGACTCGGTAGCAAACCATCTGACTTTGGTCCGAAGCTGTTCACGACCGTCGTGTTGCTGACCGGGATGGTGGTCGCGCTGTTGGTTCTGAAAGCCAAGTTCAATCCGGTTCCTGCCATCGTTGCCGCTCAAGCCGTCACCGTTCTCGCGGCACCGCTGGTCGCCGGAGCACTCTGGTGGCTAACCAATCAAGCGGACATCATGGGCAAGGACCGGAATTCGCCGACCATTAATGTGCTGGCCGGAGTGGGCTTCGTTCTGCTTCTGGCGATGGCGGGATATACCGCTTGCATATCCATTCCCCAAAACGTGAAAAAGTTACGCGAATCGAGAACGCAGTCCACGTCGCTCGAACCAGAGCGTTCGCCCGTTAGCGCTGGCACGTTCGTTGAATCGCAAGATCCCCCCGCTTGATGCCCAATCGCTTCAGCAGAGTTAGTCATTCAGATCGAGATAGCGTCCAACGGCTAGTGGTGCAAAGCAAAGTTCGGACTGGCACTGAGTCAGATCACGCGTCGCTCGACGATTTTTTGCGAAATTTCGCCTTGGGCTTCGCCTTGTTAAACGGCCGTTTGCCGTCTTGGAACTTCGCGGGACGAGGTCGCGACTCTTCCATTCGCGAGAGGCGAAGTTTGCGCCCAGCGATCACAAGGCCATCGATGGCATCGAGCACGCTACGCGGCAAGCCGCCTGGCAGGTCGACGGTGCTGAAATGATCGAAGATCTTGATCTTGCCGATCGACTCGCTGCCGATGCCCGCTTCATTCGCGATGGCACCGACGATGTTTCCCGGTTGGACCTGGTGATTCCGACCGACTTCAATACGGAACGTCTCCATCCCGGCATCGCTCCGACGGCCACCCGATTTGCGATCGCTCTGAAAGTCTCGCTTTTTGAATCCCGAGCGATTGTCGCTTGAGTCGCGTCCGGAATCTGCGGCGAAGGTGGTTTGCTGCAATACTTCCTTGACGAGCAAGGGTGTGCCTTCGTTAGCGAGTAAAGCCAGAGCGGCAGCGATCTGCTCCATCGTTACATCCGTATGCTCGCGTTGATAGTGATCGACGATGGCCTGAAACGTCTCGATCTCTTTATGTGCCAAGCCTTGCGTGATGCGATCGTGAAAGCGAGCCACGCGCTGTTTGTTGATGGCACGATTCGAAGGCAGATCCATCGACTCAATCGTCTGCCGCGTCGCTTGCTCCAGCCGCTTCAGCAATCGGCGTTCGCGTGGATGCACAAACAGAATCGCCTCGCCGCTGCGCCCGGCTCGGCCCGTGCGACCAATTCGATGTACGTAGGCTTCACTGTCAAATGGTAAGTCGTAATTGATGACGTGGCTGATGCGTTGCACGTCCAATCCGCGTGCGGCCACATCGGTGGCGACGATGATATCTACCTTGCCGGATCGCAAACTGTCGACGATCTTCTCGCGTTGCTTCTGCGCGATATCACCATTCAAGGCCGCAGTCTTGAGCCCGGCCTGTGACAGAAACTCGGCGAGCGGTTCGGTCGTGGCTCGCGTCTTCACAAAAACCAGCACGCCATCGGTAGGCTCCGCCTCCAAGAGACGCGCCAAGGCCGCTTGCTTCTGATGCGGCGCGGCGACGATGTAGCGTTGATTAATCGTATCGGCGGTCGCTGTCTTTTGCGCGATCGTGATCTCGGCCGGATTCTTGAGATACTTCTGGGCGATCTGACGAATCGGTCGAGGCAGCGTCGCAGAGAATAACGCCATCTGCCGCTTTTCGGGTGCCTGTGACAGTACCCACTCGACATCGTCGGCAAAACCCATGCGCAACATTTCGTCGGCTTCGTCCAACACGAGGCACTGCAGATCGTCGAGCTTTAGGGAACCACGTCGCATGTGGTCCATCACGCGCCCCGGTGTGCCGACGACGACGTGTACGCCACGATCCAGCTGGCGAAATTGAACTTGGTAATCTTGGCCACCGTAAATCGGTACGACTCGCAACCCACGTGTGCCACCCGCGTATTTTTCGAAAGCCTCAGCGACTTGGATCGCCAGCTCTCGCGTTGGCGTGAGCACCAGGACTTGCGTTGCCTTGTTGAACAGATCGATCCGATCGACGAGCGGGAGCGCGAAAGCAGCCGTCTTCCCAGTGCCTGTTTGAGCCTGGCCGAGCACGTCGCGGCCTTTCAGCAATAGCGGAATGGTCTGGGCCTGAATCGGTGTCGGCGTTGTGTAGCCCGAACTTTCGATGGCCGCGAGCACACCTTCGCTCAGCCCAAGTACACGAAAGCCGTTTTCGGTTTCAGTCTCCGCTTCGGTTTCAGTCTCGGCGGACTCGATATCGAGCGTTTGGGTTTCTGTATTAGTATCGTCTGACAAAACTTCAATCTCTGACGGGGACATAGCTGCTACCTAAATATTCTTGGATGGCCGATTGAACAGACGACTGCCGCAGACGTCGTCGGTGGGACACTGATCCCGAAACGACTGGACACATATCCAGTCTTCGAGCTGTTCAATAGGAGCCTTACCTGGGTGGGAATCGCGGACGAACAACAATGCAAGCCCTAGCTATCGTCGAATCGACAGGCGCTAACCCGGCAACGCTTAGTTGCCATAGCCGCTTGCAAAACATGATCGAACGCGTCAGGTACTGTTCAGAAACCGGTGGGCAACGATAAGCAAGCCCAACGCGGTAGGAGTCTGAATCTGGCCGGAAGTGATTCAATCACTGCCTCTAATCTAGCCGAACTCTTAGTTCCTCGCGAGGGCACGTGGCCATTTCGCGGCTGTTTCGGTTGAAAATCCTTTTGTGCCGGATATCACGGCCACGGGCGCGGCTGGCACTCTTAATGTGTTCCCGACGGGAGTGCCAAGTCATGGCTGGGGCTCGCCCAGAAATCCCACGCCCCTATTGTCGAACCAAAGATGGCAGCGCAGAATTTAGTGGGCTCATAGCACGCAGGCGGTGTCCCGCGCACGAACAAGCCTCTCGTCCGAAAGATTCACCATGACAGTCAGCAAGTACTTCGAAGTGCGACAGGGCGACATCACCACGATTCGGTTCACCGAACCTGAGTTGTTCGACACGACCTTGGTTGCGGAACTTAAAGATCAGCTAATCGACTTTACGGAGCGTGAAACGCCCAAGAAGCTGCTGCTGGATTTCAGCGAAGTCGAATTCTGTTCGACTGCCGTGATCAATACGCTGCTGCGGATCAAGAAAATCGTCGTCCGCGACAAAGCTGGCCAGTTGAAACTCTGCGGAATGAAACCCAATGTCCGTTCCGCGTTTGGGATGTTGAATCTCGATGGCACCGTCTTCGATATCTACGAATCAGCGGTAGATGCCAACGCGACATTTTAGTAACGAACTGCCCTCGCGAGCCGTCGCTCACAGACATTCAACTAAATAAAAAAACCGCCGCGGGGGTCATCCGCGACGGATTGTTATCGGCGATGAACTGCTATCGAGTAGCAGGTTGTACTAGACGAGTTCTTTCTTGGCACCAATCAGCGTTCGGAGGCGTTCGGCCAACAGATGGGCGTCGAACGGCTTTTTGAACGTTTCGTTGATGCTGGAACGATCGAAGCTCATCGGACTGCCGTCATCGGGAAGTAGGGCGATCAGGATCGTATCTCCGAAATCGACGTTCTTTCGTAGATTCTGGCAGATCTGCAACGCTTCTACCTTACCGATTGAGAAGTCGGTAATGATGCAGTCGGGGTGGAAACTCTCGGCTTGAATACCGGCCTCAAAACCGCTGGCTGCCACTGCAACCTTAAAGCGTCTTTCGACAGGCAACTCACGTTTCAGGTTTTCGATCAAAACCTGATCCTGAGCCACGATCAGCACCTTGGCCATGGCCTCATCTTCGAGGTCGCCCAAGGGCATTCCGTGCTCTTTCAAAAATCGAATTAAATACTCTCGCGGAATGCGACGGTCCTGAGATCCCGGAATCCGGTATCCCTTTAAGCGGCCCGAATCGAACCACTTGCTCACCGTACGCGGTGCCACTTTACAGATCTTTGCGACCTGTCCCGTTGTGAAGACCTTCATCACAGGCTCTCCAATTACTCGCTCGTTGTTTTCGGTCAACTAATTTGCCGTGGGCAAACTAGCTGTGCCCCTTGCTTGTATGCACGATCGACAATGATCTTTTTCAGGTTGCGGAACCTGAAAACACATACAAACATCTGGGTCAGGGCTTTGGAACTTGCTTCTAGTTGTGGCGGAGGTTCAGGTCCTTCTGATCCGCGCCTCACGAATATCATCGGCAACTTTGATAGCATGAGGTTGGTTAAAATCCGTAAAATAGAGAAGCTTGCTAAGGGCTTCGTTTTCGGATCTTAGTGCCGAACTCCTGCTATCCTTTCATCTGGTACTCGACGAGGTACTTTCCATTAAGGGAAGTTGATACAGAGAGCGCATCGATCATCGGGCCAACGATCGGTGTACTCAACAAAGGCATTGCGAGCCTTTGGAAAGGCTCCCCCTGGGAATGTTCCAACCGATTCAGCTCCCTGGCGGGAAACGGAGTCGATTACAACAAACCCTCCGATGTTAGTTTCGATTCGGACGGGTATATTTCTTGAGCCCGTTTCGCAGATCGTAGCGAAGGAACTAGTCGGCGCGGTAGAAGTGGACGATTCGATGGAGAAAACGCGTTTGATCGCGGAAGTGATTACGATCGCAGAGGCGAAACGGGTCGCCCAGCATGGTCAATTCGGGAACTCCGTTCCCATGAGCGAATTGCGGGGCAACGCGGGCAGTTTGTCGGTCACGGAAGAGATTCCGTGAAAAACCCTAGCAACACTCACGAAATAACTTCCCCGCTTTTCTCGCAATCATCACGGCGGAGCGTGATGGCTACCTTGGATTTGCGGAAGTTATTTCGTGAGTGTTGCTACGAGTACTTCTCTCGCAGTCGACGAGCCGCTTCGACTTCGTTCTTCAACTTGGTATAGACCTCGTCGATGCTCACCTTCGCAGCCGATCCGGGAGCGAACCCGCATTCTGGGTTGAGCGTGATTCGCTCCGGTGCAACGTAGTGGAGTGCTTTCTCAACGCGAGCAACGATTGTGTCGGCGGAATCGACTTCGCCGGGCAAGCAGCTAACACAGCCCAGCCCAATCTCGACAGCTTCCGGCAATTCGCGGAAGACTGACATCTCTCCCGAGCCGGGCGTCGTGAACTCCATCGTGATATGACCGACGTTCAATCGCCGGAGTTGCGGCATGATGGGTTCATAGCCGCCTTGATGCTGTGCTTCGCCACGTGCCCGAGCGCCAGCGCGGCGGCAGAGGTGAACCGCTAGTCTGACATCTTTGAAGTCGGCAACGACTTGATTGTCCATGTCGACTGCAAAGTCCGCGGCGCGATCCGGATCGTCGTAGCTGGCACGAACCTGCGGATCGACGAACAAACAGAGGTGCGGGTCGTCGACCTGAATGATCGAGACGCCTTCATCACGCAGTAATTCAACTTCGCGTCGTAGAATCGGTACACAGTCTTCGACGAAAGATTCTCGCGTTGGATAGGCCTTGGAGGATGCTCGCGGGTCCCACATCCGTTCGCCCAGCAAAGCCGGGGCGGGGAGGGTTGCTTTGATTTGTCGATCCGTCAGTGTCTTTAGAAAGGCAACCTCCTTCGCGATAAATCCGGGCTTCTTCGGAGACAGGCGGTCGACGACGACGGTCCACGGTCGGCCATCCGCCGGATTCAGACTCAACTCGAATCCATGAGCCAGCTCGGCGATCACTCCGATGTACGATTTCCGCCACCACTCGCCGTCCGAGATGACATCCAGCCCTGCCGTTTCTTGCAGTGCGACAACGGAGCGAATGGCCTCACCCATAAGCCGCTGATACTCGCCGTCCGAAAACGGGCAGTCGTCCGCGATCAGATCCTTGACGAAATCAGGACGCGGCATCGAACCGATAATGGACGTCGGAAAGAGTAATCGATCAGCCATATCACTTCTCCAAATGACGGGAGGTCCAGAATTCGCGAGCGTATTCGAAGTCCTGCTGGGTATCGACTTCAATGTAGCCGCCGGGCGTATCGACGTGCGACATCCGCTGCCCGCTTTCGATCATGTCTTGCAGCAAGTGGATCAAATAAGCCTTCTCGAAGACTTTGGCTTCCCGAAACGCCCGGCCAGCAAATTCGACTCGTCGACGATGATAATGCGAACGAAAGGCGGCCGCACCTGCCGTGGAAAACTTAGCCAACCCAATGAATTCGCCATGTGCCAGGCTTTCGTCGATCTCGCGGTGAATCCGCGTCACACGACCGTTCAATACGGTAACTTTCTCGGCATCGTCGCTCGGGTGTTCCGTGCGATGTTCGTAACGCACAAGCCATTCGCTATCGACACCTAGAGCGATATCAGCGTCGCAACGGGCGACACGTTCGACGATCTTCGGTGTAAAGAGAACGTCGGAATAACAACAGACAAACGGTTCGTCCATCAAGTCTTCGGCGTACAGCAGCGACGCCAGGATGTTGTTGTTCGGCCAATCGGAGTTGTGACGAAACGTGAACTCCGGATAGTCTTGCCGCACGCGATCGATGCGATACCCGCCGATGAACACGACGTCGTTAATATCGTTCTGCCGAAAGGCGTCGATCGCCCAATCGAGCAACCTTTGGCCGCCGACTTCCGCATAGCACTTGGGTGTATCCGCCGTGGTCGGCATCAGCCGACTCCCACGTCCGGCTCCGATGATAATGGCTCTCATATCGTCTGATCTCACTCCGCTACTTGTCTTTCTCGGCAGTTGCATTCCATAACAATCCGGCTGCCACTGCGGCTCCGAGTGCCCAAGCGGCCCAAATGAAAATTGCACGTTCCCATCCGTAAGCATCGAGCGTACGACCCGTGAAGTAGTCGCCTCCGGCTGCTCCGGCATACCCCAAACAATTCACGAAACCGGCGGCCGCAGCAGACGTGCCACGACGGGCAAGGTCCGCCGGCGCAGTGCCCACGAGCAACACTTGCGGTCCGTAAATGCAAAAGCCAATACAAACCAAAAGCACGATCGTCGCTGGCATGCTGGTGCGAGCCACGTAGTCGTACGTGAGGCTTAGCAGTGCCAGCGCGACGAGCAACAAGCAGGTGACTGGCGCGCGGCGACTGCCGAAGAAGCGATCGGACGCCCAGCCCGCGACATACGAACCGGCGACGGCTCCCAGCGGCAAGACTGCGTACTTCAACGCGGCGATCCCGACGCCCGTCTCCTGGACTTCCTTGAGATGCGTCAAACCCCAGTCCAAAAAGCCGTACCGACAGGCATTCAACAAGCCCAGCGAGACTCCAAGCAGCCACAATGCCGGATTTGAAATCGTCAGCAGAAAGTTTTCGAGTACCGAATGTCGCGGATCGTTTCGCGGCCCGATCGTGGCCGCTGACAATGTTCCATCAGGATCTGCAACCTTGTCACGATCAGGTGGATGCTCGCGTAGAAACACCAGCATGACGACTGCGGCCACCGCCATGATCCCAGCCGGAACCCACAATGCTCCGCGCCATCCATACATCTGCGCGGCATAGCCCGACACCAAAAATGTCGCGACTGCGGTTGCTTGATACCCGGTACCGATGAACCCGATCACTTTGCCGCGGCGGTGGACAGGAAACCAGTTCACCAACACGCGTACGCATGGCGTCCAACCCAACGACTGCGAGTATCCGTTACAAGCCCAAATGAAGATCAGGAAGTATAGTGCCGTGCCGAATCCGAACAACACATTCAAGACGGCGGTTCCCAGCATGCCGATTGCCAGCAATTTGCGAGGCGAGAATCGTTCCGAGAGTTGCCCATTGAGTAACTGGCCGACGGCATACGAGATCTTGGTCGCGCCAAGGATGTAGCTGACCTGCGTTGCCGTCAGCCCCAGACCGCCAGCATCAACCGACTCCTTCAATCCTGGCACGGCCGCCGACATGTTGGTGCGACAGAAGTAGAACGCGCCGTACGCGAACCAGATGGTCCACAGTAGCGTGTTCTCGCCGTGATGTGGACGAGGAGTCTGTTGGAGAGCAGGGCTCGGGGACGTCACGGTAGAGTACTGCGCGAGGGGTGTGGCAATCTGAAGAGTGTAAATCGTAAGGCATCGTCTCGCGAATTGCGAGAGACGTAATTCAATTTCCAGCAGGGCATTCGCGGGCGATCTGTTCGTACTTCGCAATCGCTTTCTGGAATGTGGCTTCCGCCTCGGCTCGTTCGTGTTCGGCAATGCGACCCTTTCGATTCGCCCACACCAGCTTTGTCATCTCGACGCACCACCGAGCACTGTTTCGTGAGGCACGAATTGGCTGGTTATCGACGATGACATGTACAGGATTCGTGTGCAATTGCGGGAACTGCCGAATGGCAATCCAACTGCTGCGTTCAACGGGAACGCTGAACTCCACATGGTGCATTTCGCCGTTCGCGGGCACCTTCCTCGATTCGATAACGCGACCATTGACGATCAATTCGATCTGCCGATCGCCGCCCAGTTGCATCGCCTCGGTTCGCTCACCATGCAGCAAGACGGTGTCGCCTACGACCCGTCGCTTGTTTTCGGAGAGTTCACCGTGTGCGACTGTCAGCGGCTGTTCCTTGGCGAAGGCCACTTCCGCTTTGACAACCACCGTACCGGGAGCAGCAAGCGAGACACTCCCAAAGCCAGCCGCCACGTCGTTAACCGTGAACTTCAACGCATGGGCATATCCATCGGAAACATAAGAACGCCCAGCGGCCAAGCCAGCGCACCACGCACCGAAATCCAAGGTTTTGCGTTCGCCCAGCTGAACGTAAACGCGGCCTTGCCCAACGCGACTGCCGCTCATGCAAGGAAAGTCCGTCTCACCGCTGACCTTCAGCGGAAAGCCGCAATTCAGGATATGATACCAGCAGTTCCACTCCTGAATCCGCGCGGTGTCCATGGCGCTAATGAAATCACAAACGCCCTCGGCGGTACTGACACAGATCTCCATCGCTCCCACACCGTTCATCTCGGGAATGGCCAGATTCGGCAACTCATCGGCGGCTCGTTCCAATCGGAGCAGCAGCTCGCGCTCGGTCAGCAGGCCATCTCGATCTCCGTCGATCACGTCGAACGTATCGGGCAGAAACCCGTGAGAAGCTTCCTCGCGGCTCACGCGCCCGTCACCACTCGTATCGCACGAGGTGATTAGTCTTTTGGACGCCGCACTTGGATTGACTTCGAGACCGCTGGCAGAATGAGCGTATCCCGTGAAACCGCCCTGTTCCTTGGCCCACCGCATGACAGGTGTCGTCCAGGTCGGCCAGCCCTTCGTCGACGTGCCTTCCGAGCCCGGATAGGTCTGATCCTGGAGATTGAGCAGGCAAACGTGCCCCAACGCAGCAGACCCGAAACCGCTGATTTCCAAGTCGTACTTCAGGATCGTGAACGGTTCGCTAAGTTGATGGGCGTCAGCCGTAAAAAACTGCCTCTGAAAATCAAAACACGGTCCCCAAGTCAGCACGCAGCCAACATTGAGACCTTCGCCTTTGACTTGTCGAAACATATCGGCGGGCGTCACGCCTTCGGTCGGGCTGGTGTAGTGGGCACAGCCCGCGGCATGGATGTGATGATCGCCGCTGTAGTAACCGAAGGCAGCTGGATTGATCCAACGCTCGAGTTGCACGTCAATGGTCATCGGCGAGTCGACTGTGACTTCCACCTCGCGCTCGATGACGCGATATTCAGGGCCGCGTCCGAACTGCATGCGGAATCGACCGGGCGGCAACACCACCACTTCGCCATCCGCGCGATAGATGTGCGGCTGAAAGAAGAGGTCGGGTGCGAGGCGCTTCGGTTGCGGTGGATAGACGTGCCCGAGCTGATCGCGAAAGACGAATCGCCCCGTCGTGGGACTGCCATCGACATCGCGGATCGCTAACTTCACCGGTACAGCGGGACGGACATCGAACAAGACTGGCACTTCGCCACGAAAGCCGAGATCCTGATTGCCTTGTCCTACGTCGAAGGCAATCGTCGCTTCGCGCTTGCCTGCTTCGCTGCTGTAGATCAACGCCACGCAATACTCGACCTCCAAGCCACTCAACTGGTTCGTCATCGGCGGCGCATCGAACATCTCAACCGACAAGAAGCGATTGTCACCTTGTATGTTCTCGTTCACTCGCAACGCTTCCTGTTGTTGGCGAGTCATGCTCAGCGAAGCCACGCCGGCATAGACAGGCCCCGACTGAGGGCTCTCGATTCGCAACTGTTTTGTGACGGTGCTTTCATTAACGACCTTCACGAGTACTGGCGTGTAGCCTGCCTGTTGCAAGCGGGCTCGGGCGGGTCCACGATTAACTTTCACGCGTGATTCGGCGTTCAGGGAGACAACAAACAAGACATGTGGATCGAGCAGTTGTTGCAGCGCGTTCGCGTCGCGCGCCTCGATTGCTGCGAGCACGCGATTGCCGATTACTTCGTCGAACGGTCTACCGAGATACTCAAGCGCCGCCAGTAGTCGCTTGGCGTTGGCGGCTAGAGGTTGCCCCTCGACCGATACGCGAGGCAATTCCTGAGCCAGCGAGTCTTTCGCCAGCGCGATGCAGAGCAGGATGCCAAACACAAGGCGAGCGTTCATATCGTCTCCGATCTCGACGAACGTGAGGAAGGTAAATGGCAACAGGTCGACTGACCCGATAGTATACGATTTGCAAGACACGACCGCACGCTCGACCGCGTGAGTCGTAGTACGATTCGCAGGTCGGACGCCTCGTCCGGCGGGGAACTTTCTTGAAACATCGGACGGACGAAGCGTCCGTCCTACCCTCGCGTCGAACGGTCACACTACTTCTCGCCGGAAATCGTCTCGGCGATGTTACGAATGTGGTCGCGAACGCGAGCGTATGCGTTGAGAGTCGCGAGCCACGCGATCGAGACGGCTGGTGCCATGACACCGTCCGACAGCTCTTCCAGATGCCGCTGACGAAGCATTTTGATCTCGCTGCGCAATCGCTTGGACAAAGGGCTCGTCTTTGTCAGCACGTTCGCGTTGTTGTGGATGAACGCCTCGTTGACGGCGGAGACGTATTCGGCCACGTGTTGGTTCAACTCCGCCAAGCTCTCTAGCTGTTGGGGCGTGAAACGATGTCCATCACGGCGGAGCTTACGATCAAAGCGATCCAAGTTGGCAAGGTAGTCGCTGGCCGATTCATATTCATCGGCGATCCGCAGTTGCTCACGCGCTTCTTCCGCCACGGAATGAGGCACGTTACCCGACAGTAGATTGGTGACGAAGTGCGCGATCTCATCTTGCATCGAGTCGAGTATTTGCTCGCGTTGCTTCAATCGATCCGCCAGCTTCTTATCGGGATCGTCTTGCTGACACAACTCGCCGAGCCAGCTAAGCATCTTGGCACAGCCGTCTCCCATTTTGACGATTTCCTTGCGCGACTGCTCAATCGCCAACGACGGTGTTTCCACCATGCGAATATCCAGATCCGTTAGATGCGGCTTTTCCTTGAACGACTTGGATGGCACGATGCGATTCAGCAGACGAACCAACATCGGACCGAATGGCAAAAATAGAAGCGTATTGGCGATGTTAAATACGCTGTGCGTGGCCGCGATGGCTGCCGTCGTGTTTGGGAACACTTCCTTGCCGTTCTGAACGACCGCTTGATTGATGTCAACAGCTATCATCCACTCGATGCCCCGAATGTAATACTGGAAGATGAGTGTGATCCAGAAGACACCGATGACGTTGAACAGCACGTGGAAGTAAGCGGCTCGACGTGCGTTCGTTGTCGCACCGATCGATGCCAGCAGTGCCGTGATGGTCGTGCCAATATTCTCGCCGAGCACCAGCGCGGCCGCCGTTTCGTACGTGATCACTCCCTGAAACGCCAGCGAGATCGTGATGCCCAATGTCGCCGACGAAGACTGAACGACCATCGTCACAAGACAACCGACCAACGCACAACCAAGGACGCCCAGATAACTATCTGCGTGGAATCGCTGGAACCACTCTTCGAACTCGGGAAGTTCCTTGATGATCGCACAGGCGTCCTTCATGATCTCCAAACCAAAAAAGACCATCCCGATTCCCATGACGGCCATCGCCCAGAAACGCCCGCGATCTCCCTTCGAGAACAAGTACACGAAGGCGGCGACCCCGAGAATCGGCAATCCATATTTGCCAATGTTCAGCACCAAGATCCAGCCCGTAATCGTCGTACCAACGTTGGCACCCATGATCACGCCGACACCTTGTGCCAACTCCATCACGCCGCTGTTCACGAAGCCCACCACCATCACCGTGGTCACCGAACTGGATTGAACGACAACCGTCACTGCCGTGCCCACGATCGTCGCCAAGAATCGGTTGTTGGTGGCCAAGCCGATCATGCGCCGCAGACTGTTTCCCGCCACGGCCTGCATTCCATCGGACATGTATTTCATGCCCAACAAGAAGATGCCGAGCCCGCCAACGATTTCGCAGGCCATCGTGACGAGTGTTGCTAATTCCACAGAAAATGGCCTCTACGTTTCATGCTCGATACGGCAAGGTTAAGATGTACTTTTAGAAGCGGATTCTACGGTGGTTCCTTAGCGAAACAAGTACCCGGCGACGCCATTGCATGTCATTGACCCAGCGATTCGAGCCAATGACAATGGCGAGGCGTCGCGAAAGTGTGAATGAAATCGGCACGGCAATTCTGAAAGGTCGAGATGTCTAATACCCGCTGGCTGCCCCTCGTTCTGATGTGCGTTTCGATGCAGTTTGCGCTCGCGCGAGGTAACGAACAAGCGACGCGTCCGAACATCATCTTGATCATGTCTGACGACATGGGCTTCTCGGATATTGGGTGCTATGGCGGCGAGATCAATACGCCAACGCTCGATGGCCTCGCGGCGGGTGGGTTGCGGTTCACGCAGTTCTATAACACAAGTCGTTGCTGTCCCACTCGCGCATCACTGCTGACCGGTTTGTATCCGCATCAAGCCGGCGTCGGCTGGATGATGACCGATCGAGGCCGCGAAGGTTATCGGGGTGATCTGAATCGCCACTGCCGCACGATTGCCGAAGCCTTGCATCCTGCCGGCTACTCGACGTATATGACCGGGAAGTGGCACGTGACTCCAGAAGTTCAGCCGAACGGCACCAAGGCGAACTGGCCTTTGCAACGCGGCTTCGATCGCTTCTATGGCACGATTCATGGAGCGGGCAGCTTCTACGATCCCAATTCGCTGACCCGCGACAATACACAGATATCTCCGGCTGCCGATCCTGAGTACACGCCCGAGCAGTACTACTACACCAACGCGATCAGCGATCACGCCGTCCGATTCATCCGCGAACACGAACAGCAATCCGCCAACAAGCCGTTCTTTCTGTACGTCGCGTACACCGCCGCGCATTGGCCGATGCACGCGTTGGATAAGGATATCGCCAAGTATCGCGGCAAGTACGACGCCGGGTACGGAGCGATTCGTAACGCTCGGCTTGCGCGGTCATGCGAGCTTGGCCTGATCGATCCTGCTTGGGGGATGACCGACCAGGCAGAGAATTGGGACATGGTCGCGAATCGCGAGTGGGAGATTCGCTGCATGGAGGTTTACGCCGCGATGGTCGACTCGATGGATCAAGGGATCGGCCGTATCGTCGAGACCTTGCGCGGCACGAACGAGCTGGACAACACGCTCATTTTCTTTCTGCAAGACAACGGTGGTTGTGCGGAAACTCTAGGACGTGCTCCGCGAGACGGTCTACTGACACGCCCCGACAACCCGACACTGCCGATCATGGCCGCCGATGCCTTGCAAACGGAAATGATTCCGCCGCAAACTCGCGACGGTTATCCGACCGTGATGGGGCCGGGAGCGATGCCGGGGCCTGACGGTACTTACATCGCTTATGGTCGCGGGTGGGCGAACGTGTCGAACACTCCGTTTCGCGAATACAAGCATTGGGTTCACGAAGGCGGCATCTCGACACCGTTGATTGCACATTGGCCCGCGAAGCTCAAACGAGCGGGTGAGTTGGAACATCAACCGGGCCACTTGATCGACATTATGGCGACTTGTGTTGACGTCGCTGGAGCCGACTATCCTACGGCGATCGATGGGCTGGCAATCAAGCCGCTCGAAGGCACAAGCCTCGTCCCCGCGTTCGCACACAAGGATCTCGATCGAAGGAATCCTATCTTCTGGGAGCACGAAGGAAATCGTGCAGTTCGCGATGGAAAGTGGAAGCTCGTCGCCAAAGAGAATAAACCGTGGGAGCTGTATAACATGCAGGCCGACCGGACGGAGCAATACGACTTGGCGGCGACGGAGGTGGGATTGGCGACTGCGCTCGCGGCCAGTTGGGATGCTTGGGCTGAACGCGCCAACGTGCTCCCACTCGGAGCGTGGCGCGGCGAACAGAAACAGTCGTCGGTCACCAAGAAGCAAAAACGCAAAGCCGCCAACAAATGATCGTGAGTGTCAATCGCCTCATCGACGACTCGCTAGCACCGTTGAGCCGGTCACAAAAAAGTATCTTGACACGTCGGCGAAAATCCGCAAAATGCCGTCCGCAATGAAGCTGCACCGAGGTTGAGTTCTACTCTGTCTTGCAGCTGCTTGCACCCCGTACCCCACATGGATGTGGGAATCAAACGTCTGATCCAAGGCGTGATCCAAAGGCAAGGAGGCCGAGGACATGCAGCCAACGCTCCAACGCGCTGGGCGCGTGAGTTTGCGAGAGCTGATTCCACAAGCTCGATTTTTCGGGACCGACGATATTCAGTTCGAATCGTGCTGTGGTGACGCCTATCGGTGTGAGCCCGGTGATCTGTTCGTAGCCCTGGATGGCCATGATCGTGACGGACATGATCTGTACCGCGAAGCGGTCGAGCGCGGCGCTTCTGCCATCATTGCAGAACGCATGCTTCCCGTCAGCATTCCGGTCTGCGTCGTTCCAGACACTCGGCAGGCCTACGGCCATATCTGTCAGCTCCTCGCCGGACAACCTGCGGATGCGCTGCATCTGATCGGTGTCACCGGGACCAACGGCAAGACCACCACCAGTATGTTGATCGCGTCGATTCTGGATGCGGCCGAGTCGCGTGTTGGTGTCATCAGCACGCTCGGACGCAGCGATTCAAAACAAACCAAGCCTGCTGCTCGCACAACACCTGCTCCTCCCGAAATTGCCAGTTGGCTGAAGAGGATGTCGTCCAGCGGTTGCTCGCACGCGGTCATGGAAGTTTCCAGCCACGCATTGTCACAGCACTACACCGCCGGTTTGCAATTCGATGCCGCCGTATTGACCAATCTTCGCCGGGATCACGTGGAACTGCATGGTTCGGTGATGAACTATCGCAAAACGAAGGCTCGACTGTTCGAACAATTGAAGCCCAACGGCTTCTGCGTCGTGAATGCCGATGATCCCGGCAGCCAAGTGATTTTGCCAAAGTTGAATGCTCCCGTGATTACGGTCGGCCAACGAGAGCAAGCCGAGATCATGGCCAACGTCATCGAGCGGCACGCCAGCGAGCAAACCTTTCTGTTGATGGCTGGTAACGAGACCGTTCCTGTTCGCACGCAAATAATCGGCGACCACCACGTCAGCAACTGCTTGGCTGCGGCGGCGGTTGGCCTGGTGATGGGCATCGACTTGGCCACCGTCGCGCGAGGTTTGGAAGCCGTTGCACGTGTGCCTGGACGTATGGAGCGCGTCGAGTGCGGACAACGATTCGGTGTCTACATCGATTCTGCTGACAACCCAGACCGTTTGGCGATTGCCCTGAAGGCTCTCCGCAAGATTACTCCGGGGCGAGTCATCTGCGTCTTTGGAACGCCGGAGCATCGCCCTGCCGAAGACCGGCCGATGATGGGCCGAGTTGTCGAACGCGCGGCCGACCTTGGCGTTCTGACGGGCGGACACATTCCACAAGCAGAGCCATTACGTGCTCTGCATGATGTACTCGATGGCTACGACCGTGTAGCTCGCGCACATTTGATCCCCACCCGTGCCCAAGCCATTCGCTGGGCTCTTGAGCAAGCGAAACCAGGGGACAGTGTGTTGATCGCTGGCGAAGGCCGACTCGGTGTGGTGTCGGAGTCGGGCGAGTTGGCATCGCTCGACGACTATGACATCGCCCGTGGATACTTGTACGAAACGGCTCAGGCCGAACCAACCTATTCCTGTTTCAACTAACTAATCTGAACGACGACCGTATGTTCAATCTTTGTATTGCGGAACTGAGCGAGATCATTGAAGGCAGCGTTAGCCTCGGCGCGATGCCACCGCTAGCCGGCCTGTTCGAACCGATCGGGCGAGTTGTTGTCGATGTTCGTGAAATTCAGAATCGCGACGTGTTGTGGACGTTCGAGTCGCGATCCAAGCAGGCGTATTATCAAGTCGAAGACGCGTACGCACGGGGCGCGATGGGAGTCGTTGTTGGCGGGCGGAGGATGGAACCGTGGGCGGGGAAATTTTGTGTGAACGTCAGTGATCCGATCGGAGCGTTGCACCGATTGATGCGCTGTATTCGCGCAGACGACGGCAGTTGGCCAGCGGCGGTCTTTGGTCAAGATGAAACCATGCAGGAAATGCTGCAAGCCATATGGATACGTGATCTGGATACCGTGCGATCGATCATCGCGCGACTTGATCAGCGAGCAATTTCGGCAGCTTAAACGAATCATAGGAGACAACTGGAAGTTCCACCTTTGTGTCGCGATTTGCGGGAATCCGGCACAGCCCTCCCTCCTGGGTTGGACAGGTTGCTTGTTGAGCATGGCGGTTACTGGGTCGACCGCTTCGACGAGCAGTTGTTAGGGTGGAACTTAGACTGTGCGTCGCGAGCGGCCTCGCCGCTCGCGACGCCAGGGATCACGAAGGGCGGAGTTCGACATGAACTCCGCCCTTCTTTTATGCGCCGCCAGCGTCCTCAGCGGCATAATAACCGCTACAAGCAGTCGATTCCCACTTCGAGTCGGGACGCTCGTTTTTGACGTCGATGACAAAAGAGGAGTTCCGATTTCGATGGCCCTTACGGATGACTGGCGCGCAGGGAACACTCATGTGCAATCGACTTGGATACTGGCTGCTCCGCTTTGCGGCTCTGCTGCTTTGCACGTCGATTCTCCCCTCTGCGAGTGACGCGCAGACCTTTCGACGACTTCCTGCGATTTACCCTGTCGCACAACTAGAGCGGCTACCAAGCGTTGACGTATCGCCGGCGGTGAACGGCTCACAACTTGAATCGAATAATCGACTTCACTTCGCGGGCGGCAGTATCGAGTTCCAAGTTCCCAACGGCTGGTGGGCCGACGAAGTGCCCTGCGGACGCGAGATGCGTGTGATCGTCGCTCCTCAACGTCCCGCAAATACTCGCAAGATGCCGACCGACGGAATGTGGATGGCCTACCGCGCAGCGACTCCCGGCGAGAGCCAAGATGTGGAGACGCTTTCCCGAGCGTTGTCGCAACGACTGCGAATGGTAGTCGCAAGTGATAGTCAGTTCTCGCCACCGACTCCGTTCCAGTTTGGGGCCTGGTCAGCGGCGGTCGCAGAATTCACATCCAACGATCCGACTGCGGCGACCAGCTCGATCACGGGGCGGCATGTAATGGTTCGCACCGACCGGGGCGTCTTCGAGTTTCACGCCTCGGCTCCCAATACGATCGTCGAGTCGCGGAGCAGCATTTGGACGGCGACTTGGGATAGCCTGCGTCTGAATCCGCCCACTGCGGAGACAATCGCATCGGTGCCAAGCGGCTTGAGTGAAGCGAACACGATCATCGGCGATTGGAAGTCGTATCGAAGTCGCATGCGATTCAGCAGCGACGGTCGTGTCGTCATTGTTCCCGACAACGCGGGAAGCAATCAAAGTTCCAACCCGCTGACAGGGACGTTTGAAGTGCGCGACGATTTGATCTTCGTTCACTGGGACGACGGAAGCCGTTTGAATTTTCGCTCAAGGTTGCAGGGAAACGACTTGTTTTTGACCGATCACGTGGGACAAATCAGCCATTTGAAACGCGTGTTCAATTGACGATGCGTGCCTTCTCGTTGTAGTCTGCTCTGATGATCGAACAGCCCACAGCACTCGTCACCGGTGCCTCGCGAGGGATCGGACGCGCCATCGCGCTCGAACTGGCGACACAAGGTTACGCCATCGCAGTGAACTATATGCGCAGCCGCAAAGGTGCGGACGAAGTCGTCCAACAGATCTCGGCTGCGGGCGGCCACGCCGTAGCGGTTCAAGGCGACGTAGGCCGGCGTGAGGATCGTGACGCCATGGTCGATCAGACCCTCGAACGATTTGGGCGGATCGACCTGCTTGTCAACAACGCGGGGATCACGTCACCGGGAAGAAAGGATCTGCTGGAGGCGACGGAAGACAGCTGGGATCTCGTGTTTGACACAAATTTAAAAGGGGCGTTCTTCCTCGCCCAACGAGCGGCTCGCGAGATGGTGTCGCTCATCGCGGCGGGCTCGATCAGTCGTGGCACGATTGTGAATGTGTCATCCATTTCGGCTTACGCCGTCTCGACGAATCGCGTCGATTACTGCATTGCCAAGGCCGGCCTGCAAATGATGACCTGGCAATTGGCTAGTCGATTGGCGGAAGAAAAAATCAGGGTCTACGAGATCTGCCCAGGCGTGATCGCCAGCGACATGACAGCGCCGGTGACTGAAAAGTACGACAAGCTGATTGCCGAGGGCCTCAGCCCGATCCGACGCTGGGGTCAACCGGAAGACGTCGCCAAAGCGGTCGCCACGGTCGCCTCGGACGCCTTCCCATTCAGTACCGGCGATCGGATTAACGTCGATGGCGGTTTCCACATTCGGCGACTGTAACTCGACGTATGTCGTTGTGACGAATTAGTTGGACAGCGCACCTTGGTTCAGCGGCGAAGGGGTCGGGAGTCTTTTTCGGCCAAACGCTTCTCCATTTGGCAACAACTTCGGCCGAAAAAGACTCCCGAC
>CAUJKL010000316.1 GCA_963204995.1 Planctomycetota bacterium
CGGCCGCCGACGTCGCGGTTCGAGCCTTCGATCGCCCGATGCACTGATTGAATCGGCAGGTTGAACGCCAGCAGCCGATTTGGATCGACTTCGACCTGGTACTGCTTGACGTAACCGCCGACGCTGGCCACCTCGGAAACACCGTCCACCGCCGTCAGTTCGTAGCGGAGATACCAGTCCTGGATGCTCCGCATCTGCGACAAATCGTGCTCGGCTTTGACCAGCGGTTTGCCGTCCAGCGGGCAGGTGCCTGGGCCGTCAAACGTTCGCACGCGGACCAGCCGATCGCGCAGTTTGGACGGGGCGTCTTCAGTCTTCGCGTACCAGTGCTCGGGGTCTTCCGGATCGTGAAACAGACCGGCAGTGTGATCCGCGCAATACCAACCGGTTTGCAGCGAGTACTCATACACCCAGCCGACACCCGTGGCGTCAGGCCCCAGCCGAGGCGTAACTCCTTCGGGCAGTATGTTGGCCACGAAGCTGAGATACTCCAGCACGCGGCTGCGTGCCCAATAGATGTCCGTGCCGTCCTCGAAAATGATGTACACGAACGAGTAGCCGAACATCGAAGTGCCACGCACGACCTTGGCGTAAGGAACTGCCAGCATCGTCGTGGTCAGCGGATAGGTGACTTGGTCCTCGACGACGCGCGTCGACTGGCCGGGATACTCGGTGAAGATAATCACCTGCACGTCCGACAAGTCGGGAATGGCGTCCAGCCGAATTGTGTAAACCGAATACAGCCCTCCCAGCACTAATACGCCGGTGAGCAAGATCACCAGGAATCTGTTGTTGACCGAAAACTCGATGACTTTGCCGATCATGAACTGTGTCCCTACTTGTTGCGGGGCTCCGCCTCGTAACGAGGTCATTAGTTCGCCTAGAGATTGTCGTCTTTCGCTCCGAGGTTGTGAAAAAATCGTGGGATAGGCTTCCAGCCTGTCATTTTCCCCGTACTTCTGACAGGCTAGAAGCCTATCCCACCCAATAAAATCACAGCCTCGGAGCGAACAGCGACTATGGTTGCAGCTTCGCCGCTGTTATTGATGTTTGTGCTCATGCGTGGGCTCGGATTCGTTGAACGTCTGCGTCAGCATCTTCAAATTGGCGTCCTTCACGCGGCGCTCGCTGTCCAGAAGAAATTGTCCCGACACGACAACCATGTCGTTTTCTTTCAAACCGTCGATCACCCGCACCTGTCCGTCTTGCACGTCCTCACCCAACGTCACTTCTCGCGGTTCAAACTTCCCCGGCTCAATCTGGACATACGCAAACCCGACGCGCCGCGCGAGACCGTCCACTTCCTTCTGCCTGCCCGTGTAAATCACCGCATCCAGCGGAACGACGAGCTGCGGCTGTGGGCTGACATCGAGGATCTCGACGTCGGCGTACATACCGGGCTTCATGTGCAGATCAGGATTGGTGAATTCGAGCCGCACCTGTATCTGCCGAGTCTTCGCGTCTACGTCGGGATAGACGTAAATCACCTTGCCCTCGAAAACCTCGCCGAGACGAAACGGCAGCGTCAAGCGGGCCGACTGGCCCGCGCGGACGTGCGCCAACTGGTATTCGTAGATGGACACGTAAACCCACACGGTCGAGAAATCGGCGATGCGGTAGAACACGCTCCCGGGCATCATGTGCATGCCTTGATAAGCATGCTTCTCAATCACCCATCCCTGGAACGGCGATTCGAACGTGACGGCTTTTTTGGTTTTGCCGGTCCGCTGGATCTCCTGAATCTCGCTCTCCGGCACGTCCCATAAACGAAGTTTGTCGTGGGCGCTGATGACCGTGTCGAGGCGAGGCAT
This sequence comes from Planctomycetota bacterium, assembly GCA_963204995.1. Taxonomy (GTDB): domain Bacteria; phylum Planctomycetota; class Planctomycetia; order Pirellulales; family Pirellulaceae. The sequence continues at coordinate 1,812 of CAUJKL010000316.1, forward strand.
GAGTTCCGTTCGCCCGCCAGGCCTCACGTCCATTTGCCGCGTGATCAGGTATTCCTCTTGGGCCGTCACTAGATCAGGCGAATAAAGGCGAAGCAACGGCTGGCCCCGCTCCACGCGCTGCCCCACAAAATCGACCAGCAACTCCTCTACCCAGCCGTCGACTTTCAGCGTTACGTCGCCCAGCAATGGTTCGGCATATTCGACTTGCCCCATCGTGCGCACCGCTTGCTCGGCCTGGGTCTGCACAACGCGCTGAGTCCGCAGTCCCACGTTTTGCATCACCGCAGGAGTCAGCGTGATGTACTTTTCAGCGGACAACTCGTCGCGGTAAACGGGAATCAGTTCCATTCCCATGGGGTCCATCCCCGGCTTTGGTGAAACAAAGTTGGGGATCATCGACGATTTCCAGAAGACCACGTTGCGGCCGTTTGCAGCGCCACTCGAAGGTTGCATCGCGTGCTGTTCGCCCAGTCGCATCCTCAGCTTCATCGGCAGCAGCGGCAGTAGGGCCGTGCGCGCTCCGATGCCGAGTGCCAAGCCGACAATGACCAGCGGCACAAAGATCACGGTCCAACGGACAGTACGCAGCGTGTGGTGCATTCGAGTCGTCATGCAGTCATGTTCCTCGCCCGTCCTGATCGTTCATCTTCATTCCGGGCATCATGCCATGTTCGTGTGCATCGCTTTGCGTCATTATCTCCTCCCACGCCGGTGCCGGCTCGAAACGCAGGTTGATCGAGCGCAGACGGCTGTCGCTATCCATCAAAAACTCCTCGGACGTTACGATCCTCTCGCCTTCGGGTAAACCGGCGAGCACCTCGACCATCCCGCCGTCCAACTCCATCCCGAGCGTTACTTCGCGGGCTTCGAATTTGTTGCCCGGCAGCACGACGTAAGCCAGGTCGCGCCGACCGGTATGCATAACCGCTTGCCTGAGCACGTTAATGCCTTCGCCCATGCGGTGAGGTTCCAAATGCACCTCGGCAAACATACCGGGCTTGAGCAGCAGTTCGGGATTTAGAAATTCCAGCCGCACCTGCACGGTACGGTTTTTCGGATCGAGATAGGGATAGATATAGACCACCTTCCCCTGAAACGACTGCCCCGGCAAGTTGGGTAGCGTGAGCGTCGCCTGTTGGCCCTCGTAGACGCAATGGATTTGATTCGGGTAGACGTAGACATCAGCCCACACGACGGACAAATCGGCAATGCGATACAGCAAGTCACCCGCCTTAACGAAGCTGCCTTCAACCTCCTCCTTTTCCGTCACGATGCCGTCGGCGGGAGAGAAAAAGGTCAGCGTCTTGGGAACTTTTCCCGTGGCGATCAACTCGTCGATTTGCTTGTCCGTCACGTCCACGTAACGCAGACGCTGCTTGGAGGCTTCGAGGTTTTCCCGATCCCGTGCAAGCGCTCCCTGGAGTTCTTGTCCCCGAGCTTCCTTGAGAACCGCGGCACCGATCAAGACTTCCTCCTGAGTGCTGACCAGATTCGGCGAGTAGACATCGACCAGCGGATCGCCACGACGCACCGGTTGACCTTTGTAGTTGACGTGCAGTTTTTCGATCCAGGCATCCACTTTAAGCGTGACGTCGGCAATCCGCGGTTCGGCATAAGCGATCGTGCCGACCGTTTCAATGGTGCGAACTCGCGAACCGTACTGGACCAATGCGGTCGTCACCTCGCGTTCGATCAGCGTCGCGTCAATCACAACCGCCTCTTGCGGCGGCTGGTCGGCATAGACGGGAATCAGTTCCATCCCCATTGCGGTCTTCCCCGGCTTGTCGCTGCGAACGCTTGCGTCCATTGGCGACGTCCAATACAGAACCTGACGGCCAGTATCAGGCGGAGGTATTAGGTGCTGAATGCCGCGAAGGATCTGCAACTGGAACAATAAACCGGCAACCGTTGCCGCCACGAATGTCAGCCACAACAACCAACGACCGATGTGGCCGGATGCAGCGGCTTGTACCGCCACTTCCGCAGGAAAGCCGTTCGTGTCACTGTTCGCGGCGTCGGTCGATTTTCCGGTTTCAGCCATACGTTGTTGTCCCCAGCGACTTTGTTTGTCCGCTTCGAGAGCGGGGCGGTCCAATTCAATCAACAGACTACATCCGGGTCGTAGCTGAGACCGATTGGATCGAGTCTAAGTGGATACGGCACTTGCGAGCCGTTTCGCACTCTGTTTTTCCAGATTGTACAGCCCGTTCGAGCACTTCGCATTGTTGCTTGCCTTGTTCTCCGAGTGCTGTTCAACCGCTTCTGCCGTTACATCACACAGCTCAAACACGCACTTCGATGCATCCAGTGGCCAGATTCTTCACGGATCGCTCCGTGATAATCAAGGTCCCGACCTAGCTCGCCCCCACCATGATTTTGCTAGCTCGGAGTTCCAATCGTCTGCTGATTTGCAATGTGACAGAGCAGATCTGAGTTCACCGACGTCGTGGAATCGATCCAACGGGCTCTTTTGCAGGCACCGTTCAAGGGTATCGGCGAGATCGCACGGAATCTGTGGAGCGAGCTCGCGCAATGGATGCAGCTCGTCGCGGACGTGGGCCATCATTGTTCGCACGGGATTATCGCTTTCGAACGGTGGCCTGCCGCTGAGAAGGAAATAGCCGACTGCCCCCAGTGCGTAGATGTCCGCGCGGGCGTCGATGTTCTCACCCTCTGTGATTTGTTCCGGAGCCATGTACAGCGGTGTGCCAACGACATTGCCCTGGTCGGAACTGTCACCGGCGACAGCGACCTCGCCCTTGACGAGTCCGAAGTCGAGCAATGTTAAATGGTCCCATACACCTCCCCTTTGTCCAGCAATGAGATTCGCGGGCTTGAGGTCACGATGAATGAGTCCGTTGCCGTGAGCCTCGTCAAGTGCGTCACATGCCTGGCACAAGAAGTGGATCACGCGCCCTGGTTCAATGGGCCCAAACTGTGTCACAAGGTCCTCGAGGTTCAAGCCGTTCAGTAAAGCCATTACATAATAAACACGGCCGTCCTCAGTGATTTGCAACTTTCCTACTCGGGTTGCAATTGTCCGGGGTCAGTATCGAAGCGTTCCGCGCACTGGAGGGAGCAGAATACGTAGCGGTCGCCACCTCTCGTTCGACGAGCCGCTGCCGTACGTGGAGCAACCCACATGCCGCAAACGACGTCCTGCTGGCTGCCTTCGACAGGCGATGGGCTTGCTTCACCAGTCCCGCGGCAGAAGACGGACGGCTGCCGGAAATGTTCCGTGCGATAAACCTCAAGCAATTGATCGACCAGGCGGCGTGGATCATCGTCGTAAATCACGCGAGCGCCGGTGTCCTTGTTGCACGTGGCCAAGATGTCGCTGACCATGTCGCTGATGCCACCGGTGCCGGTGAGCACGCCGATCAACTTGCCTTCGTCGTAAGCGATCGCTAGTTCCCCGAGTGTGCCGCTGCTACCACCGACAATCACCACAATGTCGCTACTGCGAATGTTGACGACCTCGCGGCCCATCAGGCCACTGCCGGTAAAGATCAACACGTCGTGGGCGAGCGTTGGCGATTCGTATTTGAAGGCGTGTTCATCGAGGCTCAGAGCGGGTGAGATACCGATCACGGTGCCGCCACCGCGTTTGGCACCGCGCGCCGCTGCCAGCGGCAATCCTGGGCATGCTCCGGTGATGACGATGCAGCCGCTATCTGCGATTGCTTCGCCCAGGAGCGCGGCTCTGTCCAGATACTCGGTCGGCACGTTATCGCCCGCTCCCCCCATGACGCCCAATTTCAGGCGCATCTGGTCTTGGGATCGTGCGGGCCCGTCGTTGCTCGACGTTCCCTCGGGTGTATGGCTTTTACGCTCGGACTCGGACATAAGAAAAGAACCTATCGTTCCTACATCGTTTTCACTTCGACATACGCGGTTGGCTCGCGGGCAAACTTCTCTTGGCAATCCGTTGAGCAGAAGTAATAGGGATGCCCTCGGTAGCCGTCACTCGCCCCAGCCGACGATCGATTGATTCGCATTCCGCAGACGGGATCAGTAGCGGCTTCCTCCTCGAAGTCCTCACCGCCGCGGTCAATCCGCAAGTAGGCGTCCAGAAACTCCGCTAGCCGCTCTTCCACCCAGTCCGCGACTCGATCGTCGTTCACTTCATTGAGCGTCAATGTTAACCTGTCATGCTGGTTGAATTTGATGAATAGTGGCGTCATGGACGTTTCGTAACAGACGGCTACTTTCTCGAACCGGATGTCATGTTCGACCGCAAAGGCGACTTTCGTGCTGCTTGGGAACCGCTCGCAATAGCCGAACCAGCAAGTACAGTGCCCCGCTGCCTCGTTGCTTGTCAGGCTCGAATTGGAGAAGTAGCCGGCCAGCGTTTCGAGACGCGGCTGCACCACGGTGTCGTTCAGCCGGACGGCGAGTTCCTCGAATCGCCTCCGCCGCACTTCAACATCTGCCATATAACGGTCGGCTTCGCCTGGTTCCCAGTGCGGTTCGCGTTTCGTGCCAGTTAATTGTTCTTCGACGCGCTTCGCGAAATCGACGAGGCTGCTCATACGAATCACCCTTGCTTCAACTTGGCCAAGTATTCGTCGGGATTGGTCAACAGTTTTTCTTTGCAGTGTTCGCAGCAAATCCAAACCTGCTGTCCATTCACTTCGACCTTCTTGGGAGCACCCATCACGCCGAGCATCTCGCCGCTGACAGGGCACATGTGTTGCTTCTCAGCCGATGCAGCATCTTCCGGTGACAGCTTTGCCAACTCGGCTTTCATCTTCTCCATGCCGGACGGAGCCGCATGATCGTGCCCGGCGTGCTCGGCGTGGGAGTGGTCCGCATTAGCGTCGGGTGTGGCAGTTGGACTTGAGGTCGGCGGGACGGAAACCGTCGAACTGCAACCGGAGAAACTAAACGTCAAAGCCGCAACGGCGATACATCCGAACAACGTAACAATCTTCATGACAATCCTCGATCTATGTAAAAGAGTGACATTCATTCCATCACGGGACAACACGACAGCCGACCCGCTCGTCGGCGGTCGTGATCCAGCTCTTCACTGGGATACTCCAGATGCTATTGATCTTTCTTGGCTGGGGCACCGTTTGCTTTCTTGGGTTGATGTTCGGCGTGGTCGGCGGCAGATTTCGGTGGTTCAAGTCCCAGCTTCTTTAACAGCGCTCGATGCTCCGCTTCAGCCGCTTTGAGCTTATCCTCGAGGCCGGAGCAATGCGCACACACTTTTTCCGTGTCGACTTCGCCCTCGCCAATCGCTTT
>CAUJKL010000317.1 GCA_963204995.1 Planctomycetota bacterium
TCGTGCAACAACTGCTTGCTGATACGAACAGCCAAGTCGGTCGGAGAGATTTCGTAATCTCCAACCTTAGCGCCAGTGCGGTCGTAAATCGGTAAACTTGCCATGACTCAAGTCGCTTCCAATGTGAGCGGACGGGGACAATCAGTCCCAACTCAACCTATCTTGTTTGTTTCTCGGATCACCAACAATCCGCCGTTCGGACCGGGAACAGCACCGCGAACCAAGAGCAAATTGTTCTCGGTATCGATGCGAACGACCTTCAGATTGCGGACCGTAATGCGAGCGTTGCCGTACTGGCCTGCCATGCGGACACCCTTGAACATCCGACTCGGGCCAGCACTACCACTACCCGTACCACCCGCCTGGCGATGCGCCTTCTTGACACCATGCGAAGCACGCTGCCCATGAAAATTGTGGCGCCTCATAACTCCAGAAAAGCCTCGCCCCTTACTTGTGCCAGTGACGTCAATCATCGTGACGCCATCAAGGACGCCGAGAGTGACCTGCTGGCCAACTTCATAGCCAGTCGTACTGCCGCGAAATTCACGAACACTTCGCTGGGGTTCGCAACCAGCTTTCTGGGCGATTTCCTGACCGGCGGCAGCAAGCTTCTTTGATCGCTTGCTACTCAACTTTGCAACATGACCACGCTCGCTGCGACTGGCCAGACGACGCGGCTTATCTTCAAAGCCCAACTGAATCGCCTCGTAGCCATCACGCTCGGAAGTCCGAATCTGAAGCACATTACATGGACCAGCCGCAATCACCGTCACCGGAATTGCTTCGCCAGACTCTTCAAATATTTGCGTCATCCCGACCTTGCGGCCGAGTAAACCCTTCGTCATCGGTCATTTCCTTGTGATCACTTGCCGAACGGGAGTGAGCTGAGATTGCTCTACTTACCCGCTCAACTTCCGATCCATAAGCAGATTATGTCGCTCTCAGGAGGGAGCCCCACTATCGTTGCGAGGCTTTAATTTTAATGTCAACACCAGCGGGTAGGCTCAACTTATTGAGCGATTCGATCGTCTTGGCAGTTGCCTGCACGATATCGATCAGCCGCTTGTGGGTCCGAATCTCAAATTGAGTCCGAGCCTTCTTATCAATGAACGGGCCCGAAAGCACCGTATACTTCTCAATTCGTGTGGGCAGCGGAATCGGTCCGTGTACTTCGGAGTGAGTGCGCTTGGCCGTGTCCACGATCTCTTGGGCGCTTTGGTCCAAGATCGCGTGATCGTAAGCTTCCATTCTGATCCGGATAACTTCGTGAGCCTGGGCCACTAACGCAACTCCTAAAATTCCTAAGTCGCCAAGCGAAGGCTTAGCAACACGTTCCTCTTAACTGCACTGCTGTTTCGCCAAATGGCAAACCAACGATCTTAGGGATCGACCTTCGGATCGTCAACACCTCCGCGCGAGCAGTACTGACAAAAATTTGTGACGGGCGATGAGTGTGGGGACGATACCAATCGCGATTGGCAAGGGTGCTTGTGCAAAGTATGCACGACGGCCCGCCGAGGCCGTCGAATGCCCCACGACGGCCATCGGAGGGCCGTCGTACGAGACGCGTCAAGTCGGCTTTACAGTGCTGGATTGTCGAAGGTGACGTCACGGCCCAATTGCCACTTCGCCCCCGGACTTTGTAGAAAGTGCCCGATACACGCGATGCTCAATCGTATCGGCGATGAAACGTACCGAACCATCGGCCAGTACGAAGTTGGCCCCGCCCGGATGACGGCTGCGGAAGGAAATCACGTTGGGCCAATCATGCGGTGTCGGGGGTTTGGGGAAGTAGTTCAGCGGCGCGTCGCAACTGGCCCAATCGCCGTTCGCATAGAAGGCCGCTGAATGGTCGTTGTGCTGTGGGACGTCTTCTCCCACCATGAACGTATTGCTCGTTCCGTCGGTGATGCGACTCAACGATTGCGGTTCGCGGAAGCTGGTCCGAAAGAACAAGCCGTTGCAGTTTCCCACGGCGTGACAGTCCGGCAGCGACCCGGCGTGGATGCCGTTGGGAGCTCCGATCTGCGAGTCGCCGATCACTCCCTTGTAACTGGTTGGGGCTACCTCGATCGTCTCCCATTGAAAGAACGTGTCGTACAGCCGGTGAGCCGAACCGTCGGAAGGACATTTCAGTGTGGCGACGTGGATCTTCATCAGGTCGCGGCACGCGAGATCCATCAGGCCACGACCGGAGAAAAAGTCGCCCGCGAAGAAGGGGCTGAACGAATCGTACAGCGGTTGCTCTTCGAGTTGAGGCAGGATGCTGACGATCCAGCCTTTGCCGTTCATCGCGCGCCACGGCACCGCAGGCACCGACCACGGACCCATGTTCACGGGAAAGCGGCGGTGGACGTCATGGTAGTTGTGCAGCGCGAGGCCAATTTGTTTGAGGTGGTTCGTACATTGCATCCGCCGCGCCGCTTCGCGCGCCGCCTGGACGGCAGGTAACAGCAGTGCGACGATGATCCCGATGATCCCGATCACGACCAGCAATTCGACCAGCGTGAAACCGATCGACGTCCGCGCCGGTCGGTGCGGCCTGCGTGTGGGTGCGGCGTCGAACTCGATACGTTCGGCCTCGCCCGCGACAAACTGCTCGCTGACCAGCGGCCGGGGCGACTTCTGGCCGCGGTACTCCCAACCAATCCGCCACAGATCCGGCAGCGCGCGGGCAAAGTCGCAGGGCCGCACTTTGGAACCGGCGACATCTCGCCATTGGCGAAGCGGGTATTCGTACAACCACGACGCGCGGCCGGTCTCGTCGCGACTGCCTCGCCGCGCCAACATCCGTGCCAGGATTTCGACATCGAAGATCCAGCGCGAACGGAACGGCATCGCGAACAATTCGGCGGTCGATTCCGTGACGCGGAACAGCTTGGCACCACATTGAGTGTCGTAAACGTTCATTCCGAGCGTCCACGACGCCGCCGTTGCAAAGCAGCGTCCCAGGTAGTGTCGCATCCCGTGTCGTTGGATACTTCGCCCGGCCAGCTGCACCCGCGCTCCCATCAGCAATTCGATTTCGGGTCGCAGCCGCAACACGTCGCGAAACTCGACGATCGCCTCCAACGGCGTGGCCAGATCTGCGTCCCAATAGCCGACAAACGCCGGACGAGCAAAAATGGGACTGGCTCCGAAAATGACGTTCGGTGCCTGTCCCATTTTTGCGGTCGTCATCTTTGCGTTCGTGGCTTGCCCCAGCGCATACAACATTCCCTGGCGAACGGCTTCGGCTTTGCCGACGTTTCGTTTCAAGTCCAGCACAAGAAACTGATCGGGATTGGATTCATGGAGCACTTCGAGTACCGCCAGCGTGTCGTCGTCACTGCCATCGTTGACGAACAGAAAGCGAACGTCTTGTTGTTGTTCGGCAAACGACTGGAAGGCGTCCAGATCGAGCCGCACTGCTTCGTTCAAACACGGCACGACCAAAGTAGCCGTCACGCTCCGCCGTGACGAGCCTTCCTCGCATGATTTACCGCTCGCAGATGGCGTTGATGCTACTCGTACGACGGCCCTCCGAGGCCGTCGTGAAGCATTCGACGGCCTCGGAGGGCCGTCGTACGTGCTTGACAACTGCGAGCGGAATACATCAGCGCCAGGGGCTACTTCGGCAGCGTCTTCCGTCTCTGAGTATCCCCGCTCCGCATCAACCTGTCTTGCTGTCGGCCTAACCACCCCGTCCTCGCGCCGCAACAACGCCATCAAACTAACGCCCCGCCGATAACCTTCCTTCCGCTCCCCCCGCAGCACCGCCAGCAGCCGCTTCCGCTCGCCAGCAAAGATCCTTTCCAACAACCAATTCACCGGTCGCCGAGGCAGTGCTAGATCGGTATCTCCCTTGCCGAATGAGCTGCCGCGCAAACGATTGCCCATCCGGACAACCTTGACAATCGGATACAATCGCGAGTTGAAATGCGAAGTTAGAAACGTCGACACAGGCAGGCCATCCGCTAACCGCGCTAGCTCGTCGCGATTGTACCGCCGATAATGACCGTGAATTTCGTCGTGGCGGCTCCATAGCGACATGTCTGCTGGGACGGTAACCAGGAGATACGAATTGGGGCACATCGCGGCAACAACGCGTTCCAGCAATTCACGATCGTTGGCGACATGTTCCAGGACATCCGTTAGCATGACGAAGTCCGCCTCACCGACGCAGCCGTCGACTTCCTCGTCGCCGATGGTCTCACAGATAAACCGTTCGAACGGATGAGCCTCGTACGCAAAACGAATCGCCTCGGGCGATGGATCAACGCCCACGTAACGCCGTCCCGAAATGCCGAGAGAGGCATTGTTTCCTATCGAGCAGCCGATGTCGACAATCAACGGTCGCTCCCGACCGGCAAGACATTCCCTGGCGACCGCCTCAAACACCGCTCGTCTCCCGGCGAACCACCAATGCTTGGCCTCCACTTCGGCATGTACTCGATACACGTCGGCGGTCATGATGGAAACAGACATACAACTTGTTCCGTTACGATGAACAACTGACTTCATGCGGGGACGGGACTGACGGAACACGGATTTTCGCGATCCGGTGAGGATGTGTGACCTCTTGGACGACGTACAACGGGCGGTGTTGTACTTGCTCGAAAATGCGGCCCAGGTATTCACCTAACAGACCCAGCGAAACAAGCTGAGCCGCGCCACAGAACAGGATCACTGCGGTCAGTA
>CAUJKL010000318.1 GCA_963204995.1 Planctomycetota bacterium
CCGCAGCCATTTTGAAGATAAAAAAGGCCTCCGCCTTTTCCGCCGCGAACGACAGTGTAAGCGTGGCGCGGGGTGAGTCTTGCGGTTCGATTGTTACTTTCAGTCCCCCTCGTTGCAAGGTTTCTTCCGCCGTCTTAAGAACCATCATGTCGTAGGAGTTCATCGCTTTGCGATCGAGTTCAAGCTGGATCACCACTCCAGAGAGGCCGGCCAGCAGTTCCTTGATTCGTTTCGGAGAAGGAGGTTCGGGTTCCGATTTCTTGGTGTCAGCTTGACTATCGGGATTGGTACTGGCTTCGGCTGGCGGCGTTGCACCGTTTCGCGGCGCTGCGGGAAGAATGGTGTTCGAATCGGTGGTTGCCGTTGCGGTTGAATCAGTAGCCGCTTTTGCTGTGGTTGACGGCGTCGCCATTGCCGGCGGAGTTTGCGCCGTCGGTGGCTTATCCGGTTGGGCTTCCGCACGTGCTGGCGCTTGTTCGGCCGTCGGAGTGTCAGCAACGTTCGTTCCGGCCAACGTTTGCGAGTCTTCCGTGGGATTCGACTCACTATCGTCGGTGATTGGAGTTGCGGGTGTCGCCGATCGTGTCGGTTCGCTCGGCGTATCGGTGTCGGGCGGACTCTCGTCCTCGGTTGGTTCTTTGTAACTGTCCACGCTGACCGTTTGTGCCGTTTCCGAAAATCGGCTTGAGACAACCAGAATCACGACGGACAGCGGAACGCTGACCGCAAAGCCGATCAAGATCAGTTTCAACAGTTGATTCCGCTCCGCTGCATCGGCGCGAGCGGGCCTTGCCGCAAGGTGAACTCCAGATGGCATTCCGGGATTGACGGGAGCCCCCCCCAAACTCAAATCCGAATCGAGTGCCGGATAGTTATCCAGTGCTTCGTTCAACAAGCTATCGAGTCCGCCGGAGGGAGAGCCCGCGTCATAACCGTCCGTCAGAGGAGCGAGCTCTTCGAGTTGGTCAAGTCCCAACTCTGCGCCAGGGCTGATTTCGGAAGCGACCTCGTTCTCCTGCTTAACTTTGCTGGCATGACGAACCTGTGATGGTAATTGCTCACTCTCTTCCATCGGAGCAAGACCAAGTTCTTCCGTTGGGGCAAGACCGAGTTCGAGGTCCGTTTCTTCGGTCGCCGCCGATCGCGCCCGAGTCGGTTCGCGGCGAATCTGCGAAACAGACCCTTCTACGATCTCTCGATGCTTTGTCTTCCAGTCTTCACCGCCGTGCTTGGCGAGCCATTCTGTGAAGGAATCGGCAACTTCCCTGGCGGTCTGATAGCGATTGTCGGCGCTCTTCGCGAGCATCTTTTCGACGATGGTTATCAGATCAGTTGGTGCGTCCGGACGGATCTTTTCGATGGCCTTAGGCGACTTGGCCTGGTGGCTCATCAGTCGTTGAGCCACGGAGCCTTCGGGGAAAGGAGGATGCCCGGTCAACATGTAGTAACAGGTGCAGCCCAGGCTGTAGATGTCCGTTCGCGTGTCGACGTTGTGGCTGTCGAGCGCCTGCTCCGGCGAGAGATAGTCCGCCGTGCCGAGGATCGATTCGTTATGGGTCGTCGTCAGCGAGGCGTCCAGACGATCGTCGAAGAATCTGGCCAGACCGAGGTCGAGAATCTTGACGGTTCCTCGTTCGTCAATCAACAGATTGGCCGGCTTGATGTCCCGATGAATCAGTCCGCTTTCGTGTGCGTGTGCCAGCCCACTAGCCGCCTGACGGGAAAAATCGGCCACCTGCACGTAATCCAAAGGCCCCTTTCTTTGCACCAACACTTGCAGGTCACAACCGTCAACATACTCCATTACCAAATAGTGAATCTCGCGTTTCCCCTGCATCTCCTTGTTGACGTCGTAGGCCCGCACGATATTCGGGTCGTCCAACGCCGCCACGGCCTGTGCTTCCAGATAGAAGCGGTCCAGCACCGAGGAGCTGTCACTGATCAACTTGCTGGGCAGCACCTTAATGGCACATCGGCGACGCATCATCTGGTGCTCCGCCAGATACACGGCACCCATGCCGCCTTTGCCCAGCATCTTCAGAAAGCGATAAGAGCCGAGAAAGAAACCGCTGTGTTTGCCTTTCAGCAAGAAGCCGGCTTGCCAACTGGTCAACAATTCGCGACGAACCAGCGCGTCGGCGAGCGCCTCCGGCGTGTCGACTTGCTTTCCTTCCGCAACCAACTCTTGCAACACCTTTTGCACCTGGTCGGCAGTCAGCAGGCGACTGCGCTGCACCAGTTCTGCAAACGAGTCGACGGATAGAGTGGTCGGCATAGCGAAAGACCTAGATAAATGAGCACTCACCAAATTTCGATTCTAATCGACTTTGCAATCCGAGTGCCAGCCTTGCTGCCGCTTTTTGCGGTGAAACGAGACGAACGGCTTGTGAACTTTGCGGGATGGCTTCGTTATTCCGAAGCGTTGCCTTCGATGAAGTGTCAGCCACGAGCGGCCTGCGTGTCAAAATCACACTGGGTGCATCGACCAAGACAACAGTTGCGCCTTCTCGACTGCGACAAACTTGTATGTGCGGTATCGAACGGCTAGATTGGAGGGGCCGAGTGGTGTGACGCCGGTTGAATGGCCACGCCTCAGCGGACCCAGATCTCACTCTTCTCATTCAGTCGTTGAAACTTCCGCCTCAACGAGGAGGCTCCATGCCAGACGCGGGACTGACGATTTTGCTGGTCGAGGGAAAACCAGATCATGCCAGACGGATTGAACGGCACCTCGTTCACGAGGGTGGAGAGTCGGTCGAAGTGGTGATTCGGGACTGTCTGTCTGCCGCCTTGGTTCGATTAGGCGTGGGCGGGTTCGATGCGGTACTCGTCAACCTCCGACTGTCCGACGCGAGCGGGTTTGAAGCGGTCTCTCAATTGGTGTCCAAGGCTCCTAGTACACCCATCATCGTCCTAAGTTCCCGAGATGAACCTGACTTGGTAATGGGTGCGATAAAAGCCGGGGCACAGGACTTCTTGTGCAAAACGAAGCTCTCGGGCGAAATCATGCTGCGAGCCGTTCGGATGGCGATTGAACGGATGAAGACGGCACCTCGCACTCAGAATACGGATCAGGCGCTGGTCGAAAGCGAGACCCGCATTCACGCCATCATTAACGCCGCACTCGACTGCATTATCTCGATGGATTCCAACGGCAAGATCGTCCAGTTCAATCCCGCTGCCGAAAAGACCTTCGGATACAAGAGCCAGGAAGTACTCGGCAAGGAGATGGGCGAACTCTTTATGCCGCCCGACGTGCGGGAAAGGCAGCGGCGTAGCTTCCAGAAGTTTCAAAGCTCCGGCACCGGTTCGATGATGGGGCAACGACTGGATGTCCCCGCCTTTCGCAAGGACGGAACGGAG
>CAUJKL010000319.1 GCA_963204995.1 Planctomycetota bacterium
CTCGATACTCGGCAGGATAGGCGTCGCTGTCGAAGTATTCGATGCCGCAATAGGCGGCGAGTTGGTGCTGGTAATCGACGATCGATTCAATCTTCCAAGTGAACTGCGGATAGGGGCCTCCCTGTCGATGGTAATAGCCGCTCTCGGTGATATGCCAGAGATGATCGATCACACAGGCACTGATGAAGGCACTGCCTTCCGGATCCCAGGCAATGCCCCAAGGGTTGCTCGTCCCTTCGGCGAAAACCTCAAACTCTCGCGTGCGCGGATTGATACGAAACATCGCACAGGTGAACGGAAATTCCTTCCCGTTTTGCTTCACGTTGCTGTAGTTGAACACGCCGTTCAATCCATACAAGTAACCGTCGGGGCCCCAGTTCAGCGAGTTGGGCAACTCGTGCGTGTCGTCGCGACCGAAGCCCGTCACCACGACTTCTCGTTTGTCGGCCTTCCCATCACCGTCCGTGTCCTGCAGGAAGAGGATGTCGGGCGAGTTAGCCACCCACACTCCGCCATGCCCGACCGCGATTCCGGATGGAATGTTTAACCCTTCGGCAAAGATCGTGACTTTATCTGTCACGCCGTCACCATCGGTGTCTTCGAGTACTTTCACTCGATCTCGCCCAGGCCCCGCTTCCAGTCGTGGATACTCGAAACTTTCGGTGATCCAGATTCGGCCCCGCTCGTCGAACGTCATGGCAACGGGGTTCTGAATGTCGGGCTCGCTGGCCACTAGTTCCACCGAAAACCCTTCTGGAACGGTCATCTTGGCGATGGCATCTTGCGGAGACAGGGCCGGTCCGGGGGGCTTCTCTTGCCGGCGCGGGACGAACTCCTCTTGAGCCAGCACCGATTGACATGTAACCGCATAGCCTAGAATTCCAAGCATCAAGAGCCGCATAACTGAGTACCTTTGCCTATTTTTAGCAACCGTTAGTTTCTATCCTTAGTCACGAGAGTACGCACCGATTATGCGTTGCGAAGCGAAGTGTGGCAACCTTGCAGTGGCATTGTGGGGCTCGATTCACGTCGAACTTCCCCGGACAAAAGGGGAGCCTACGGAGCGACCTGGGATGGCCGCCGAGAAACACCGGCGATTGTTTCTCGACAGGTGACTTGTAGCTTGGCATAATGTGGCATGTTTCGGGTTCTTCCCCTGAAACGATCTCTCGCCCCTCCCTACTCACAAAAGTGAGGTGATTATGTCCCGTGCAATTCCTGTTTGGTTATTGGCTTCAGCACTGTGTGCGTTTGTTGGCTGCGGCGGAGGGGAGGCCACCGATTCCATTCCTGTTGCCGAAAACAGTGGCGGGGCTATGCCCGCAAGTGATGCCGGCGCCGCGATGCCGTCCAGCGGAGACGCTGCGGCTGCGGCTCCTGGCGAGTCCGGCATGGAAGCTGGGATGGAAGACATGACGGCTGGAATGAACTCGAGTATGCCTGGTGGCTCGGACCCTGGCGCGATCGATCCTGCGATGGAAGGGATGATGGCCGGTATGGAAGTGCCTACCGGCGGCGACTCCTCAGGCGAAACCGACCCGGCGATGCCGGATCCGGCGATGATGGAGGCCTATGCAGCGGGATTAGACAGTGCGTCGGCTGACGCTGATGCTGGCGCGGCTGCTGCCGCTTCGATGGAGCTCGCAGCCGCTGGTGCAGGTGCCGAAGGTTATGACATAGCAGGTGGACCGGCCGGTGGATTGGGTGGTGCTGTCGAAGAGAAGATCCCCGACACCTTCGATGGCAAGGCACAACTGGCGTTTCGTCGAGGCAAAGAAAAAGACGCGTTACAGTTTCTCTACGCTCACGCACTCACCTCGGACGAAGGTGCCCAAAACCTTCTTCCGACGATTCGTTGGGTTGGCGGTTTGCGACAACCGGCACTTGCCGTTCGTTGGGGTGTGGGATTTGTCGTCACGGCTCCGCGCAACTTCAACGGCGACCCGAAGCCCGTTGGCTCGCATCAAACCATTCCTACGCGCGGCGGTCCTCGCGATGGCGGTGGCGGAAACGAAGGTTACGTTGGCGGCGGCGGTGAAACTGATTACGGTGGCGGCGGAGGAGGCGGCAAGAATTCGCTGCTCGCGAAGGGAGCCGGCGAACTTGGCGACAAGTTGCTGGCAGCGTACACCGAACGTCTCATGCGCGGCGATTTCGGCGAAGTACTCAAGAATGCGGCGGACGATCGTAACCAAGGGAATCGCGGAAATCGTGGGGCGGCTGGAATGGAAGGTTATGGAGGCGAAAGTGGCGGTGCGGGGGCCTTACCCGGTGGTGGTGGCGATGCGGCAGGAGCGGCTGCGGCTACTCAAGTGACGCAAATCACGACAGGCCTTTCGATGCTTGGCATCGGAACTCAGAAGGAGTTAATCGATCGAGCCCGCGAAGATGGCATCGATGCCGTGGTGATCATCGATGTGAAACTCCGAGTGAGCCCATCCAGCAATCTTGTCACCAACGAGTCGACGATCGCGTTGCTCGACGCCAAGACTCAGAAGAAACTCCATACGACGAGGAAGTTCAACAATATCACCATTCAGCAGGCTCGTGCCGAAGAGAAGGACGATGGCGTTGATAAAGAGTTCGAGGCCCTGTTCGAGGCAGTCGATGCCAACTTGAAGATGGCCGACCTCCCAGCTGGCTTGAACGCTGACATCGCGGCCAAGCGAATTGACTCCTTAACAGCAGAGAAACACGACAATCCGCTGCCGATATTGGTCGAAGCAAAGATGTATCACAGCAAAGGACTGTTGGACGAGGCCAAGTTATTCGCAGCCTATGAAAAGCTACTCGGCGTCGACTCCGGCCGGCTGCTCGCTACCGGAACGGAAGAAGATAAAGTGAAAGCTCTCAGCGATTGGATCCCAGAGCTCTAGATGATCAGCAGGACGTAACGAGGCTTCCTGCTGCTTCGTTAAAAGCTGCGGATTAGCTTTCGCCGGAACTGCGAAGACTTGTTCCGGCCTACGTTGGGAACTCACCGAGTTGGGTACGTTCTCAGCCGCCAGCTGAACGCGATGCTAGTCGGCTCGCTTAGCTGCGCGTTAGTTCGTGAAACCGAGTGATCAGCTTGCGCGTGATCGCGCCAGGCTGGCCGTCGCCAATCGGGCGGCTATCGACCTTCACGACGGGAATCACTTCGGCAGCGCTGCCGGTAAGAAAACACTCGTCCGAGATATAGACATCGTGCTTGGTGAGTGGGATCTCGCGGACCGTGAGGCCGTCTTGTCTGGCCAGTTCGATCACCGCGTCACGTGTGATTCCTTGCAGGATTCCTGCGTCGATCGGCGGTGTCAAAAGTTCGCCTCGCGAGACTAGAAAAATGTTGTCGCCCGTACACTCCGCGATCTGGCCGTTGTGATTCAACATCAACGCTTCGACACAACCTGCCTGTAATCCTTCGATCTTAGCCAGGATGTTGTTCAAGTAGTTAAGCGATTTGACTCGCGGGCTAAGCGCACCGGGATGGTTTCGAATCGTGCTGGCTGAGACGATCTCTAAGCCGTTTTCGTAGAATTCCTTTGGGTAGAGCGTAATCGAATCGGCGATGATGATCACTTGTGGGTCGCTGGTACGATTCGGGTCCAGACCGAGCGATCCCGCTCCTCGTGTTACGACCAAGCGGATATACCCATCTTGGATATTATTGACGGCGACTGTTTCATTGACGGCTTTCGTCAAATCGGGCTTCGTCATCGGGATCTGAAGCCAAATCGCTTTGGCCGACTCATACAGTCGATCCAAATGTCGCTCGAGGCGAAACACCTTGCCGCCATAGGTCCGCAGGCCTTCGAAGACCCCGTCACCGTACAGCAAGCCGTGATCGTACACGCTGATCTTGGCGTCTTCTTTGTCGTACAAAGTCCCGTTTATGTAGATCTTCAGAGCCATGATTGGTGCCAGGGTTGAGGGTGGAGAGTTGAGAGTGGAGAGTGGAGAGTTGAGGGTTGGTTGAGAGTTGAGGGTTGAGGGTTGGTTGAGAGTTGAGAGTTGAGAGTTGAGGGTGGAGGGTCTGGGGGGGAACCGTTGTTTTGTCGCACTCTGGCTCTCCACTCTCCACTCTCAACCCTCAACTCTCAACCCTCAACTCTACGCCGCTTGCACGCGGCCTTCGGCTAAGCGGACGATCCGGTCGGCCTGCGAAGCAATCGCCGCGTCGTGCGTCACCATGACTATAGTGAGGTTCTGATCGGCATTCAAGGTTCGCAAGATTTCCATGATTCCTTCACCCGTCTTGCTGTCCAGGTTTCCCGTTGGCTCGTCGGCCAGCAAAACTTGAGGTTCGGCAATCAACGCCCTGGCAATCGCGGCCCGTTGCATCTCGCCACCCGAAAGCTCGCGGGGCTTGTGCTTTAAGCGGTGCGACAATCCCACCAGTTCCAAGAGATGCTCGGCTCGCTCGCGGTGCTGCCGCCGGTTTCGCCAGTAACGAAACGCGCCTTCG
Source organism: Planctomycetota bacterium (assembly GCA_963204995.1). Taxonomy (GTDB): domain Bacteria; phylum Planctomycetota; class Planctomycetia; order Pirellulales; family Pirellulaceae. Next base: position 4,445 of record CAUJKL010000319.1, read on the forward strand.
GCAATCATGCTGGGAATCAGAACATTTTCCAAGGCACTCAGTTCTGGCAACAGGTGGTAGAACTGAAAGATCATGCCGAAATACTGGTTCCGCAGTAAATCTCGCGATGAGGTCGGCAGATTGTCGATCCGGCCGCCTTCGAATTGAATCTCGCCGCAGTCGGGTGCGTCGAGCGTGCCCAGCAGATGCAATAGCGTACTCTTACCCGAGCCGCTTTGCCCCACGATGGCAACGAATTCACCAGCGGCGATCTCGAAGTCAACGCCCAACAGCACCGGGACGACATGCTTTCCCTTGCGGTAGCTCTTCTCGACACCGTGTGCCGAAAGCAGCGTCCCTGGCGTCTCGGGATGGGCTGCTGTGGGCACAATCTCTGGAAAGGCGATGTGAGGCCCGGCCGCCGATCGATTCGCCGCTGAAGGGCGCGTTGCGAGTTCGTAAAAGTTGTCCATGACTTCGTCTCCCAGCTGTTCGTTTCGATTACGCAGTATACGACTATTCGTATCGCAACGCCGCCACTGGATGAAGTCGCGCGGCGCGCAACGCGGGCAACACGCTCGCGAGTACGGCAATTAACACCGATCCTACCATCACGCCGACAACCATCGTGGGTTGAATGCTGGTGGGTATCTCTTGAAAGTAGTAAACCGTTGGATCAAAGACCTCGCGGCCTGTTACCCACTCCAATGCTTTGGCGATGTCATTGATGTTCGTAACGAACAGCAGCCCCAGGACGAGTCCTACGCCCGATCCAACCGCACCCAGCGATACACCGTAGCTCAGGAAGATGCTCATTACTCCGCGACTCGGTGCGCCCAACGCCTTCAAGACTCCGATATCGCGAGTCTTCTCGACCACGATCATGAAGAAAGTTGCGAGGATTCCGAACCCAGCCACGGCGATGATCAGAAACAACAAGATGTTCAGGATCGTCGTTTCCATGCGGACGGCGGCCAGTAACGGGCCTTGCAAATCACGCCAAGTCTCGATGCGATAGGGATATTGTTCAGGCGGAAAGGCTGCTCGCAGTTTGTCGCGCACGGCATTCAAGTCCGCACCCGGTCGCAATTTCATTTGAATCGACGTGACGTAGGTCGTGTTGGTCAGCGGATCGAACATGCCGCGTAACTCTTGCAACTTCTCGATCGGCATGAACGCGAACGTGGCGTCGTACTCGCTCATCTTGCTCTCGTACAAATCGACGACCGTTAGCGAGCAGCTGACCGGTTTCGGCGAACCGCCAGCGTTGGGAAAGTAGACCTGGACGTCGTCGCCGGGCCGACACAAGTAGTAGTCGCGTACTCCACCTTCCGCGTCGCGCCCTCGAATGCTGCACGTCGCAATCCCGAGAATCATGCCCGTGTTTTGCTCGGTCGCCGGATCGAACACTGTCCCAGCGTCCCCCGTTTCATTGTCGTTGCTGTAAGGATCTGCCGGCACCATCGATGCATAGGGATCAGCGGGAGGAGCGTTGTTCGCTGCTGTCGCGCCCGCTGTGTTTTCGGTCGCCGCAATTTCACGGCGTTGTTCTTCTAACGCCTTCTCGTACATGGCCTGCATCCGCCGGTGTTCCCAACCCGATGGCGGAAAGTCCTTGCGATTTGGAGCATAGCCAGCGTCTCGCAGCAGAAAACTCAACTTCTGCTTGTTTTCTGGATGCAGCAGGTATTGCGAAAAGTCGCTGACATCCGCGTAAGTCGTCTGGTCGACACCAATCAGGTTGATTTGCCGCGTGTGATAATCTCCACGAAACGGAATCCGCAACAACGCTGGCACATGAATTACGGGCGTCATACCCACGACTTCGTCGCCACAGATCTTGCGAATCTGCTCCATATGCCAATGTGGATCGGCGAACCCGTCCAGACTGTGACTTTCGAGTACGAGGTCCGACAGAATGCCGTGCAGGCGAGTATTCATCTCCTTCGAAAATCCCGCCATCACGCTGTTGACGACGATCAGCGTCGCAACGCCGAGTGTCACGCTAATGATCGAGGCGAGCGCAATATAACGAGTGCGAAGATACCGCCAGGAGAGAAGTAGTTTGTACATTGCCAATCCTTTGGCTGCGCGAATGACCAAATCCGAATGACCAATGACCAATTGGGGGCATATTGGTCATTGGTCATTGGTCATTGGTCATTGGTCATTGGTCATTGGTCATTGGTCATTGGTCATTGGTCATTGTGACTTGGTCATTGTGACTTGGTCATTTCCGTTACGATTCCGGTCTAAGCAGTGGAAACAGAATCACGTCCCTGATCGTCTGTGAATTGGTTAGCAACATCACGAGCCGGTCAATGCCGACGCCGAGTCCACCGGCGGGAGGCATCCCGTGTCGCAAGGCACGAATGAAATCATGGTCCATCTTGGCCATCGAGTCTTCTTCGGAAAGTCCCGCCAGTTGCGTCTTGAATAGTTCTTCCTGCAGGTCGGGGTCGTTCAATTCCGTGTAGGCATTGGCGATCTCCATGCCTTCGATGAATAACTCGAACCGTTCCGCGATCGCCGGGTTACTTCGCTTTCGTTTGGTCAACGGACAGATGCTCGCTGGATAATCGATCACGAATATCGGCCCCTTCAAGCTGTCTTCGACCTTCTCTTCAAAGACGAAGTTCTTGACGACGTCCGCGTGTTTGCCGGTCGGATCGAAACCGAGCGACTTCGCCAAAGCAGCCACCGCCGCTTCATCACTTGGATCAACGCCCGTTTGTTCGGCAAACAATTCGTCGTAGGTCTTCCGCGCGAAGGGCGGCGTGAAGTCGATGGTCTGATCGCCCCACGGCAACTGATACCCGCCACCGATCGCATCGATGGCATTGACGATCATCTTTTCCGTCAGATCCATCATGCTGCGGTAATCACCGTAGGCTTGATAGACTTCGATCATCGTGAACTCGGGGTTGTGCCGCGGACTGATGCCTTCGTTCCGATAGACGCGACCGAGTTCGTAGACGCGTTCCATGCCGCCCACGAGCAATCGCTTGAGATGCAACTCCAACGCAATCCGCATGAATAGATCCAGGTCGAGCGAGTTGTGGTGCGTGGTGAACGGTCGAGCGGCTGCGCCGCCAGCGATCGCATGCAACGTCGGCCCTTCAATCTCACAAAAGCCTTCGCCGTTCAAGGTTTGCCGTACGGAATGCACGATCTTGGTGCGTCGCAGGAAGCGATCGCGGACGCCTTCGGTGTACGCCAAGTCGAGATAACGCATCCGCTGCCGCAACTCGACGTCGGTAATACCGTGATGCTTCTCGGGCGGCGTGGCCAGCGACTTGCCGAGGAAATGCAATTGTTCAACGAAGATCGTGAGTTCGCCGGTCTTCGTCCGGCGCAACTGGCCATCAACACCCAAGAGATCGCCCAAGTCCAAGCAACTGGCGAGTTCCCAATTCTCGTCGCCGACTTGATTCTTGCCGATGAGTAATTGGATCGTGCCCGTCCAATCTTGGATGTTCACGAACCGCAGCTTTCCGCCATCCCGCGACAGCATGATGCGTCCGGCCGCGCGAACATTGGGCCCCGTGATTTCTCCCTTGCCCTGGTCCGCAAGCCATTGCCGATAATTGAAATCTTTCTCGGCATCGGGCTCCGGCAGCTCGATCTCGCTCCCATCCTCCAACTTCAACTTCACCTCGCCGGCGCGCGAGCGAATGTCGCCAATCAGGTGACGATCATCGAACCGACTCCCCCACGGATCGTGCCCAAGCTCGGAGATTCTTCGCAGTTTCTCGCGGCGAGCCGCTTCCAAGGAGTCAATATCGCCGTCGCCCGCCGCAGGTGTCGAATCGTCGTTCATTCAGAAAGCCAGAGTCAGTAATAGGTTATGC
>CAUJKL010000320.1 GCA_963204995.1 Planctomycetota bacterium
CCGATAGGGCTGACACAACCCTTGCCGGGGCTGTAAAGCCCCGGTTGCTAACACCCAACTCGGCCAAGCCCCGATAGGGGCGACACAGGTGGTGAGGTGTGAAGTGTGTCGCCCCTATCGGGGCTTTCAGCACATATCGCATATGATTCCGGGGCTTTACAGCCCCGGCAGAGGTTGTTGCGACCCTCCGGGCCGGTGATACTATGCCCGTCTCCAAAGATGTTAAAAGCCCTGGCCTTGGAGGGCCGTCGTACGATTGGCGTCAATGCCGTCGGCGAACGGTATATCGCTCAGCGGCAGATGTCGCGAAATGATTTCTCGACGCAGCGCAACTGGTACACAACTCACTCAACACCAAGGCGTCCAACCCATGAAAACTTTCAACGTGCTCATCCTGGTTACCTTCTCCTGCCTGTCGAACGGACTGGCCGCGGGAACCCTGGACCAAATCCCCCATTTGAAATCCTTGCCCGATTCGACAGCCGTTCTGCAAAACATGATCGACGAGCATGGTGGCAACTTGCTGCTTGAAAAGGACGATGTACTGCGCATCACCGAGCCGCTCGTGTTCGACTTGGCCAAGCACAAGGCAGTCGCCGTGAAAGCGGCTGGCGGGGTGACCATCGTCATGGATGGGCCAGGCCCCGCCTTGCGTTTTGTGGGTTCGCACGAAGGGACCGCGTCACCCGCGTCGTTCAAGCCAACGACCTGGAACGAGCGGATGCCGATGGTTTCCGGGATCGAGATTCTGGGGAACCACGCGGAAGCTGACGGGATCGAACTCGTGCAAACCGTCGGTGCGATCGTCAGCGGCGTTTCCGTTCGCTGGTGTCGCCACGCAGTCCACCTCGTCAACCGTAATCGCAATGTAATCGTGTCCGATTGCCATCTGTACGAGAATTCGGGAGTCGGCATCTATCTAGACGATGTGAATCTGCATCAGATCAATGTCGGCACTTCACACATCTCGTACAATCGACAAGGTGGGATCGTCGTTCGCGATGGCAACGTACGGAACTTGCAAGTCTCCGGCTGTGATATCGAAGGCAACATGCCAGCCGACGAGACGCCGACGAAGACGGCGAATATCCTGATCGATGTTTCCGGTTCACCAGACACACGCGCGCAATCGATTGCCGAAATCGCCATCACGGGCTGTACGATTCAGCACTCGGCGAACTATGGCACAGGCGATATCAAGAAGGTCGCGCCCGGTGGAGCCAACATCCGCTTGGCTGGTAAGAAGATCTATCCGATCGATTCCGTGACGATCTCGGGGAACGTGCTCAGCGACACAACGACAAACATCGACATCGACTACGCACTCGACGTCGCCATCAACGCGAATAACTTTTTCGCGCCGCAACCCGCCAATCTGCACGTCAGCAATTCACAGCGGGTCGTCGTTTCGGGTAACACGTTTAACCCACGTCAGTTCGAGCGGCCTGGCACGATTACATTCGATGACTGTGCCGATTGCATCATCGCAAATTCAACGCTGCACCAGTTCGCAACGGACACAGGAGCGTTGATCCTTGACCGTTGCAGTGGGTTCACGCTCAACGGACTGAATCTCAGCGATTGTGACTCGGGCCTTGTGCTGAACAACACAACCGACACGACAATTTCAAGCTGCCGTGTCACACGCACGACGAACGGTTCGCCGGATATCTCGATCAACGATAGCAACAAGAACATCCTGCTGGTTGGAAACGCATTTGGTGGCGTTGTCGAGATCGCGACGGAGGCGAGGAGTTCGGCCAGTGAGCAGCTCGAATGATCCATTTATCACCACACAGGATGGGAATCTTGGAAAGGTAACGTGATGCACCACATACGCTTCACAACACTCTTGCTACTTTGCTACTTGGCGTGCTCGACAACAGCCCGGGCCGATCAGCCGGGCTTGCTGGGCCACTGGAAGTTTGACGAGGGACAGGGAGATGTGGTGAGCGATAGCTCCGATCATGCGAATGACGGAGAACTTCTCGACGCCCAATGGGTCAAGGGATCGTTCGGCACGGCTCTCTTGTTCGACGGCCAAGGCGGGCACGTGTCGATTCCCGAGATCACCGGGCTCGATGGCTCGGACGAGATGACCGCCGCCGCCTGGGTCTATTGGGAAGGGACCGGGCGATATCCCAACATCCTGACCGGTGGTACTTGGAGTCCGGGCGGGTTCCTCATGTTCGTCTCCGACAATCAGTGCTCGTTCCGGCTGGGACGTCCGCAATCCAAAACGTCCAGCACGACGGAGCCCTGGCGGGAAACCAGCGCCACGCTCGTGTCACCGTTCGCCTTGGCGCAATGGTATCATCTCGCGGCCACGTTCAAACGACCGGTTCTTACGACGTACGTTAACGGCCAAGCGGTTGGCTCGGCCACTTGGGACTACCCGATCGGCCACCGCGGCGACTTGCTCGTCGGCAAGTGGGCCGGTACTGGCGGGCACAAAGGATTGATTGACGACGTCAAAGTATTTAACCGGGCGCTCAGCTCGACCGAGATCGGGGCCGAGTACGAGCAGGGAGCCGCCGGACGCACCGATGTGCCGCGGGGCAAACCGGTCTACGAACAGATCCCTCGGACCTCGCAATTGGCGACGGCCGTGGCCCTCTTCGAAAACGACTCGGCTAAATTAGCGATCAGCTCGCGCGGTCCGTGCGTGGCGCTGATCGACAAGTCGACCGGCGACGATCGCTTGCTGCGAACCACGCCCTTCGTTTCGATCCGACTGGGCGACAGCGTCTATCACCGGACGACTTGTACGCAGCAAGATGGCAAGCTCATCTTCCGAGTGGACAAAGCCGACACGACGGTCGTCGTGGGCGTGACGGTCAAGCCGAAGTACTTCGTGTTTCAAGTCGTATCGGTCAGCAACCCGCTGGTTGATGAAGTGACTTTCGTCGATCTCAGTCTGAAGCCATGCGACCGCGTGTCCGCGATGTCGGGATTGGCGGCCGACGACCAGTTTGGGGTGTGTCTGCGAACGCTGAACTTGACGACCCGCGTCGATGTCGGCGGCCAGCCACCGGTTCTCAAGGCGAAAGCTTTTAAGGAACACGGCTTAGAAACAGGCCGGGCGGCGCTGGTGGCTTGCCCGACGCCGCAAATGATCCCTGCCTTGCAGCAACTCGTCCGCCACGAGGGCCTGCCGTACTCCGCGTTGGGTGGCCCGTTCGCGCTGGACGCCGAGGAGAATCGTGGTGCCTACGTGTTTGCCACCGTCTCGGAGCGAGATGTCGATGCCTGGATCGACTTGGCTCGACGCGGCGGCATCCAAACCGTACACATGTCCGGTTGGGAGCAGAGCCTCGGTCATTACGAGCCAGCCAAGAATCTGTTTCCCAATGGGCTGGCCGGGTTGAAAGCCGCCGTCGATAAGTTCCACGCCGCCGGACTCAAGGTCGGCATTCACACCTTGACCGGCTGCATCAGCCCCCATGATCCGTGGATACACTCAGTGCCCGACCCGCGACTGGCCACCGATGGCACGTATACACTGACCGCTGACTTGCAGGAAACGGACACCGGCGTTTCCATCGCCGAATCGCCGGGCAACCATCCGACGATCTGGGCCTACAGCAGTCCGGGCAACTGTATTCGCATCGATGACGAACTGATTCAATACTCTGTGATTTCTCACGACGGTCAGTTCGGTTTTTTCGAGTGTCGCCGTGGTGCATTTGGAACCAAGGTGGCTCCGCATAAACAGAGTGCGGCCGTCCGGCACATGCTCGTCCGCTATGGCTGTTTTATCCCCGACGAGAAATCCACCTTGGTCGATGAAGTGGCCGACGCGATCGCCAACGTCTACAACACGTGTGGCCTGGACCAGATCTACATGGACGGTGCCGAGGCCATGCGAGGCTGGTACGGCGTGGCGCGAATGCGGCAGGCGATCTTCACTCGGCTAAAGCATCCGGCGCTGGTGGAAGCGAGCGAGTGGGGCCATCACTCCTGGCCTTTCCATTCTCGTGTGGGCGCGTGGGATCATCCCAAGTGGGGTTTGAAGCGATTTGCGGACGATCATCTTCGCGCGGTCCAGCGCTATCGCCGAAACGACCTGTTGGAGGCGCAACTCGGCTGGTGGGTAATCCTCGGCCCCAATCGCGATTGGGCGATGGAGATGCCTGACGAGATCGAATATCTCTCGGCCAAGGCACTGGGCCATGACGCACCGTTGTCGTTTCAGAACGTCAATGTCACGACTCGCCCGGAGAACGCTCGCCAAGATGAATTGTTCACCACGATCGGACAGTATGAACGCCTCCGCTTGGCCAACTACTTTACTGACGACGTCAAGACACGGCTGCGCGAAGAGCGACAAGAGTTCCGCCTGATTCAAAGCGACGAGGGGCAGTGGGAGTTCTTGCCGACCGACTACCAGCAGCACAAGGTGACCGGGCTCGATGACGGCACAAACACCTGGACAGTCTCGAATCGTTTTGCCGAGCAACCGATCCGGCTCCGAATCCAAGCCCTCGATTCGGTTTTTCCTTACGATGACGAAGACAGCATCACGCTGACCGACTTTGCCACGGACGACCAGTTCACCGCCGCCGATGCCGCGCCGGGAGTTAGCTGTACGTTACAGTCCGTTACCGAACCGCTGAAGTCGGGGCAGACAAGTGGACGTTTGACGGCCACCAACGCGGGCCAGTCGCCGATCGGAGCCTGGAGCCGCGTCGCCCGGTCGTTCGAGCCCGTCGTCGATATGACGCCTTACGACGCGCTTGGCCTGTGGGTGCATGGCGACGGCAAGGGGGAACTGCTCAATCTGCAATTGACGAATCTGCCCGAGTATTTCCACACGCTCGACGACCACCATATCAAAATCGACTTCAAAGGCTGGCGTTACTTCGAGCTGTTGATGCGCGAGCGGGACGCCGCCGCCTATCACGATTACCAATGGCCCTACGGTGCTCATACCGTGCTGCACCGTTCGCCGCTGGTGCGTCACGCCGTCAGCAAGCTGACCTTGTATTTGAACAACCTGCCGCCGCGGGACAAGGCGACTTGTTATCTCAGCCCCGTGAAAGCACTGCGAACGCGGAAGGTCGTGCTGCACAACCCGACGATCGAGATCGACGGGCAGCGATTGGTCTTTCCGGTCGATCTGACCAGCCGCATGTACATCGAGTTCGAGTCGCCGCGCGACTGCCGCGTGTACGACGAGCGGGGCGAATTGCTGCAGTGGCTCGTACCGCAAGGCGAAGTGCCGCTGCTGAAGTCGCACGACAATCGGGTCGCGTTCACCTGTGAAGGCAGTCAAGGTTTCCGGTCTCGCGCGGAAGTCACGCTGATCACCAGCGGCTCGCCGTTGGCGGGCCGCATGCCGACCGAGACCATCAACTGGCCGCTGCTGGCTCGGGAATACGACAGCCCGCGCACGATCAAGGCAATCGACGGACGGCAGAACCAATGGCAGACCATCTGCCGGAGTGAATCGAAGCCGCCCCAGGTCGAGATCGAATTGAGCGTCGAACAAGTCGGTGGCGAAACGACCGCGTACGATGCACCGACGGCGATCACGCTCGAAAGCTTCGAGCCGCCCAGCGAATCCGACGCGCAGGTTACGACCTACGCGTACGACGCGGCGATGAGCGCCGTTGGTTGCAGTCCCGGCGTTTCACAGCGGCTTACTCGCTCGTCGGAATTCGTGAAGCTCGGCCAAACAAGCGTCTGCTACACCGCCAGTAGTACCCGTGATGACAACGGCGGATGGTCGGTCAAGCAACGCGCGTTCAAGCAACCGCTGGATCTGTCGCGCTTCGCGGCTATTGGGTTCTGGCTGCACGGCGACGGCAACGGCCAGTCGTTCAAGCTCCAGTTGCTCGACGCCGCTGGCGGTTGGCAAGA
>CAUJKL010000321.1 GCA_963204995.1 Planctomycetota bacterium
CATGCGAATTTCACTCGCGTGAGCTTCACTGAACGAAGCTCCGTTTCGCGTGAGATCGGTCGGGCCTGGAGACCCGCCCTACAATTTGTTTCTCTGATGCTCGGGTTGACCCTTACTGCCTCCACCGTCCTGACTATACTACGTCGTCTTCATGGATACTCCTTTCGCTCCCAGGATTTGTCGCTGCCATGCTCGCTTACTTGACCTTGAACTCTGGTTTGCGAAGCGGTTCGAACTACCTGCTCGATCCGCAGATCCAGAACCAAATCGGTCGCGGATTGGATTGCCGGATCATCCTGACCGATCCGCTCTCGTCTCGAGTGCATGCGATCGTATGGCACGACGAAGACGGTTGGTGGGCGCGCGACGCGGGAAGTCGCAATGGCTCGTTCCTGAATGGCCAGAAGATCGACGAGGTGCGACTCGTCGACGGTTGCGTGCTGAAGATCGGCGACACGGAGTTTTCATTTCGCCAGGAGGATCGACAACCCGAAGGCGCGGACACAAAGCTACTAGAGCCGACGGAAACCATTATCCTCGACACACCGATGTGCGGCAGCGACACCAGCAGCTTTGCGGCCGCCGCTTTCTACGACAGAGAACAGTCCAAAGATCTGATCGACATCTATCAACTGAGCATTCTGTTGCTCGGCTGCAACGATCAGGAAGAAGTGATTACGACTTCGCTCGAAATCATCGGGGAGCGATCTGGAGCATCGTTGGTAGGTTTTCTCAGCATCGATGACGAAGGGCAGCTGCGCCCGAAACGCATCCTCCCGGAGTCCGCAGCGAAGAAGTTGGCCTTGAGTGCCACACTCACGGACATGGTCACTCGTCAGCGTCGAGGCGTTTGGACCAGCAAACACTCCGGCGGCAATATCTCGGACAGCATGCAGCACTTCGCCGATGCGATCTGCATTCCGGCGATTCGCGACACGACGATGCTCGGCGCGTTGCACTTGTATCGAGAGCGTGGCCGATTCAAGCAAAGTGATTTTGAAGTCGCCATGTCGGTCGCGAACATGTTGGCAATCGCGTTGGCCAAGGCCCATCAACTGGCGGCGCTCCAGGCCGACAACGCGCGTCTCGCCGCACAGTCCGCCAGTTCGAGCGAACTGCTCGGTGAAAGCCCGCCGATTCTCGACCTGAAAAACAAGATCCGGAAGATCGCGAAAGCCCCAGGCGCGGTGCTCGTTCGCGGCGAGAGCGGTTGCGGCAAGGAACTCGTCGCCCGCGCCCTGCACAAAGCCAGCCCGCGTGCGGATCGGCCCCTGCTGTCGGTCAATTGTGCGGCGATTCCCCGCGATCTGATGGAAAGCCAATTGTTCGGTCACAAAAAAGGAGCATTCACCGGGGCCGAAGCGGATCGCATCGGCTGGTTTCAACAGGCGGATTCCGGAACTCTCTTCTTGGATGAAGTTGGCGAAATGACGCTCGACGGTCAGGCCAAACTGCTGCGCATCCTCGAGGGGCATCCGTTCCTGCCGGTCGGTGGGCAAACCGAGATCAGTGTCGATGTCCGAGTGATTGCCGCCACCAATCGAGACCTCCGCGAATTTGTTCGCGAAGGCCGCTTCCGCGAGGATCTTTATTATCGACTAAGTGTCTTCGAGCTTTACGTCCCGCCGCTGCGAGATCGCGGGACAGACGTCGAGTTGTTGTTGATGTTCTTTCTGGAGCATTTCAAAAAGCAACATGGTCGTCCTGAGTTGGTGCTGCTCCCCTCGGCTCGCGAGAAGTTACTGGCCTACAACTGGCCCGGCAACGTGCGTCAACTCCGCAATGTCATCGACAGCGCCGTCGTGTTGGCGGAAGGCACACAGATCCAACCAGAAGACCTCGGGCTGCGCGACACGAGCGACGAATTGGAATCTTTGAGAATCGACTTTTGGGAACGCAAGCTCATCAAGCAAGCCCTCGAGCGGACGGGCGGCAATATCCCCGAGGCAGCCCGTTTGCTTGGCATCGGCCGTGCCACGCTCTATCGCAAAGTCGAAGAGTACAACTTGAAATAATGGATGTTCCACCCTTCATCCCGCATCGGTTGCTGCCCAGCGGACACTTGCAAACGATCGCGGGTGCCTACATCGCAGGCCATTCGCGTCCTTATCGTGCCACGCAGCACCAGGTCGACCTGGGCGATGGCGACCGAATCGTGCTGCACGATGACCGCCCTGACAATTGGCAACCGCGAGATCGTGTCGTGCTCCTGCTGCACGGTGTTTCTGGGTGTCATGGCTCGGCCTATATGGTTCGCATTGCCGGCAAACTGAATGATCTTGGCATACGGACCTTTCGCATGGATATGCGAGGTTGCGGTGCCGGAGCGAAACTGGCCCAGCATCCAGGCCACGCGGGCCGTAGCGAAGATGCCAGCGCGGCCACGCAGAAGATTTGTCAGCTGTGCCCGGAAGCTCCGCTGACCATCATGGGGTTCTCGATGGGAGGCAACATCACTCTGAAACTCGCTGGCGAGGTCGGCAATCAACCGCTCGGCAACCTCGACAGCGTGATCGCGGTTGCCCCTCCTATCGATCTCGTCGTCTGTGGGCGGAACATTGATGAAGGTTGGAATCGCATCTACAGTCGCAATTTTTCTCGCCGTTTATTCCGCTTCGTCCACGAGCGACGTGAGCATATGCCACGGCTCGCTGAGCTTTCCCTCCGCCCTGTTCCAACGGGCATCGTCGACTTCGATAATCGCATCACGGCACCGTTGAGCGGATTCCGGGATGTGACAGATTACTATACGCAATCGAGCGCCCTGCCGCGGATGAACAACATCACCTTGCCCACTTTGATCCTCGCCGCGAAAGATGATCCCGTCATTCCGGTCGAGATATTTCACCGAGCCGATTTGTCACCGAGTACACAGCTGCTGCTCACCGAACAAGGTGGACATGTCGCTCACATCGCCCGCTCCAGGGGCACCGATCCCGATCGATGGTGGATGGACTGGCGGGTTATTACTTGGGTCTGTCAGCTCGATGCCGCAAGGTCAAGTCGGTGGCAATCGCGCCGAAATCTGATAGGATGACGGGCCAAGATTCTCATCTATGCTCCCTTCCTCACTCGCCCAGCGATGCGTATGCTTTCGCGGCGGTATCTTGATAACCACGAGCAGGAACTCTCCATATGGTCGAGCGGACCGCTAGCGACACGACAATCTGGCGATTGACGAAGGGGGATGGCCCGCTTCTCGCTTCGGCAGTTCACGATGGACACAAATCGCGCGGCGAAGTCGATCGGCACTACGCCTTGGATGACCTTGCCCGTCTGCGCGAGGAAGATCCCTTTACCGGCGAATGGACACAGGTCGCTCCGACACGAATTATCGGCACTCACTCGCGTTTCGAAGTGGATCTTAACCGACCGCGCGACAAAGCCGTCTATCGAGTGCCCGAGGACGCCTGGGGGCTGCAAGTCTGGCAAGATGATCCGCCCGAGGCGATCTTCGAACGATCGCTCGCCGCTTACGACGCTTTTTATGCCACGATGCATGAGTTGTTTACGGAAACAGCGAAGAGAGAAGGCAAGTTCGTCCTGTACGACTTGCACACCTACAACCATCTACGCAACGGTCCCGACGGCCCCGAAGCCGATCCCACCGAGAATCCTCAAGTGAACAGTGGGACCGGGACGTTGGATCGCGAGCGCTGGGCTCCCGTGATCGATACGCTCATTGAGCAATTACGAGCCTTTGACTTTCCCGGCGGAGAGCTCGACGTCCGCGAGAACGTGAAGTTCCGTGGTGGCAACTGGCCCCGTTGGATTCACGAGCAGTTCCCCGAGTCGGGCTGCGCGATCGCGATCGAGTTCAAGAAATTCTTCATGAACGAATGGTCGGGCGAACCGAATCGGCAACTTGTCGATGCGATCGGCGAGGCACTCCGCGCGACGACGCCAGCGGTGCTGTCGGCACTTCGTCAACTTTAATGATCTATGATCCAACGGCCTTGCAAGGTCGGGCCTGTTATCTTGTTTTCCAGAGTTCTACAGCATGCACAATGTCTTCGGCCCGCAGGGTCGGTACAACGAGGGATGAGGGATGAGGGATGAGGGATGAGTCATCAGCATGCACAATGTCTTCGGCCCGCAGGGTCGGTACAACCTCTGCCGGGGCTGTAAAGCCCCGGAAAGGGGTGCAAGTCAGACTCGAAGCCCCGACAGGGGCGACACAGCGGATGAACCGCGAGCTGTGTCGCCCCTACCGGGGCTTCGTTGGATACCCAGTTGGCGACCGGGGCCTTACGGCCCCGGAAAAAGCTGTGTCAGCCCGTTCGGGCTTGTTTCCAAGGAACGCCTCAATGACAGCGTTTGCTAGATGTCTTGGCCCTCGGAGGGCTTGTCCTATTAGAGACTTTACGCGGCTATAACGAGCACAAAAATGGCCAAGTCAAAGCGATCGAAGCCGAAACCTGAACTGTCTTCGACATTGATCGAAGCAATCTGCGATCGACTCGCTCACAACAAGCAGGTACGCCGCACGCTTCCGCAGAAAGGTCGTCTGCACATCGATCGACAATTGCCGTTCTTATGCGTTTATCGTCAGCCCACCGGCCGTGAAGACGCTGGAACGCATCGGCTGGTAAAAGGTGAAGCCTCGTACTTGGTGGCATCGGGTGACGAAAAATCTCATGAGAGCACTGCGGAGCTCGTGCGTGAGGTAGTGAAGACGCTGTCCCGCGAGTTCGGCGCATTCCTGATCATCGAGGTGTGGTCCGCTCCAGACGGGGGACAGGCCAATGATCCCGCCGTCCCAACCGTCTCGCCAACATTTACGATCCATGCACCAACAACCGCAGGTTTGGGGCGCACGATCGAGACGCTGGCAAAACGTCTTTTGCGTATCAAGATCCTGAAACAGGGAGTTGACGTCGAAATCGATCGCCAGGCAAGTTCGCATCCGGCCGAGATGAAGCCGTTGCTTTCGGAGGAGGAAGCCCGCGAGCTGAATTGTTCGCTGATCGGCCTCAGCGTTCCGCCCGTTTATCGCCGCCCAAAAACTCAGCAGGAATTCCCGCAGATAATGCGAGCGCTGGGACGCAGCCTCGCTCTGGCCCTGCGACAAACTTTCTACGAGTTTACGCGTTCGCGAACGACGCATCGCCCGCCGCACTATCACGCGTTGGGCCGCAAAGCCGTGGTCAAAGCGGTTTGGGAAACCGATCGGCGACTCGCCGAGGTCGGTAACCAATTCGACTACCTGTTACAACTGACGCCGGTCAACGCCAATGACGCCTTCGAGCAATTTCGCCGTTCGAACTTTGAACGCGTTCCCGAGTTCCACTACCGGCCGCTCCCAGTCGACACGGGCCTCTTAAAGCGACAACTTTACAACATTCCAATCGAGCGCGTCGAAGATCCAGCTCTGGAACGAGTGTTTCTAGAGAAGCAGGACGAGCTCGATATGAAGCTGTCCATGCTTCGCGATCGCGACACACCAAAATTCTTGTACGAGAGCTTGCAGTTGTTTGGTGGCGTGAAGGACGATCTGCTCGATCTGGCGAACAATCTTTTGGAAAGGGTGCCACGAACTCACATACCCTCGTCCGATACAGAGGGGGTCGATGCGACCCAATTCGCCAGCCGCGCGGAAGCAGAGATCAAATACTATCGGAGCATCTGTCCTGGGTTTTCGGCAAAAACTCGCGTGACGGGAGACGTTGCGAACTTGATTGTCTCGCGCGGCAGTTTGCTGATCGCGAAGCAGATGAAAATTCCAGCGAGCCGCGTTGAGCCGCTGCTGGCACACGAAATTGGGACGCACCTGCTGACTTTTTACAACGGCAAATCACAACCGTTCCAGCAACTCTACTCGGGGCTGGCGGGATACGAAGAGTTGCAGGAAGGGATGGCCGTGCTCTCCGAATATCTCGTCGGTGGGTTGAGTTCTGCCCGGATGCGCCAACTCGCCGCCCGCGTCGTAGCGGCCCGGCAACTGACCGATGGAGCTTCGTTTGTCGAGACGTTTCGCGTTCTTCATCAGACCTTCGAGTTTTCGCATCACGCCGCTTATACGGTCACGATGCGAATCTACCGCGGTGGCGGACTGACCAAGGATGCCATTTACTTACGCGGGCTACGGGCTATGTTACGCTACATTCAGAAAGGTGGCGATCTCGGACCGCTCTACGCGGGCAAGATGGCAGAAAAACATATTCCCCTCATTCAAGAATTGCAGTACCGCAATGTTCTCGCAGCCGCTCCGCTACAACCTCGTTTTCTTGAAAGTGAGGAAGCCCAGCAGCGACTTGGAGAAATACGCACCAAAAAGTTATCGGTTTTAGATCTGGTCGTGGCGACCTGATGGTTCCGCTCTGGCTCACTGAATCGATCAAGCAAAACGTTTCGAGAATCACTATCACAACAGGAAATTAGCAGATGCGAATTGGATTCATTGTCAACGACGTCAAAACGGAAGAACCAGGTTTCACCACGACGCGACTCGCAGTCGAGGCGACGAACCGCGGGCATTCGGCATGGTTGATCGGGCTGGGAGACTTGGCCTACGACGCCGACGAACACATCCGAGCCAGGGCGTTTTCCGCCAAGCCCAAGAAGTATAAGACCCCTGCTCTGTTCCTCGAAGAGATTCACGGAAAGAACGCGGTCCAAGAACGGATCACCGTCGACGACTTGGATGTCTTGATGCTCCGCAACGTGCCGTCCGATGACTTTATCAAACGGCCTTGGGCAACTTCGATCGCCGCCGAGTTTGGTCGACTTGCCATGCGGCACGGCGTCATTGTCGTGAACGATCCCAACGGCTTGGCCAAAGCGTCGAGCAAGATGTACTTCCAATTGTTCCCGGAAGAAGTGCGGCCCCGTACGATCATCACCCGCAACAACAACGAGATCAAAGAGTTCGCCAAGGAAGAAGGCGGTCACATCGTGCTCAAGCCGCTGCAAGGCTCGGGCGGCTCTAGCGTCTTTCTCGTTCGACCCGAGGACGTACCGAATCTGAATCAGATGATCGATGCCGTCAGCCGCGATGGATTCGTGATTGCACAGCGATACCTGCCGGCGGCTGCGGATGGAGATATGCGGCTGTTCGTCATGAACGGTCGCCCGTTGCGCGTCAAAGGCAAATACGCCGCGTTCCGTCGCGTTCGCAGCGGCGGCGATATGCGAAGCAACATCCACGCGGGCGGCAAGCTTGCACCGGCCGAAGTCGACGATGTGGCGTTGCGAATCGCCGAGATCGTCCGTCCCAAGCTTGTTCAAGATGGCATGTTCCTGGTTGGGCTCGATGTCGTCGGCGACAAGCTGATGGAGATCAACGTCTTCAGCCCCGGCGGCCTCGGCAGCGCGCAGAAGTTCACGAACATCAACTTCAGCCGCTACGTGATCGAAGCACTCGAGCGAAAGGCCGACTACATGAAGTTTTATGGCCGGAATTTTTGCAACGTCGATATGTGTACGCTGTAGGGGAAATGTCCAAATCCGTCTGACCAATGACCAAGCAGACGGTAGGCCGGAACAAGGCTTTGCGCAGCTCCGGCACGCTATGATTGGGCCTCCGCCGGAATTGCGAAGACGGGTTCCGGCCTACTTACTAGGGCGAATGTCCAAATCCGAATGATCAATGACCAAGCAGCATCATTCGCTCCCATCTCGCGCGAGTTAATCGACGAGGTTTGTACCCGGTTAGCCGAAGGAAAGCCGGTGCGGCAAGCGTTACCGGATGGCGGGCGATTGAATATCGATCGCTTGCTGCCCTTTCTCTGCGTCTATCGTCGCAACCCAACGCGGCGAGACGCAGGAACACAATTGTTCGTAAACGCCGAGGCAGCGTTCCTCGAAGCACCCGGCAATGCGCCCGAACGGCAGGGTTTGTCGCCCCTGGTCACGCGGATCGCGGAGACGGCGGCGGGGCGGCTCGGCGCGTTTCTGCTGATCGAAGTGTGGTCCGAGGAAGACGAACAAGTCCCTCGTAGCACCGACGAAGTGACCGGCGAGTTGCAATTGCCGCCAGCGGCTTTCTGCATTCACACTCGCCAGCCACACCATCCGGAAGGCACGGTGGCCGCACTCGAGTTTGCATTGCAGCGGCTGCGCATCAATCGTCAGTTGTCCACCGTTGAAATCAACCTGCATGCCAGCAACCATCCTCCCGGCATGAGGCAGCTCATCTCAGCCACCGATGCCGAGAAGATGAACTGTCACATCCTCGGCCTCGCAATCCGACCCGTCTATCGCGACTTGGAGACCGGTGAGATTTATCCCAAGACGCTGCACAAAATGCGGCGCGGAATTCATCGTGCGTTGACGAAGGCCTTTTATCGCTACGCCCTCAACCGCACCAACACGCGCCCTCAACATTTCTACTCGCTCGGCCGTAAGTCGCTGCCCAAACGAGTCTGGGTTGTCGATCGGCAATTGGCGGAGATCAGTTCACAATTCAAGTTCCTGTTGCAAGTCACGCCAATCAATCTGGAGCGCTGCTGGCACGAATTTCAGGCCTCGGAGTTCCAACAAGCACCGAAGTTTCAATATCGCCCGCTCGGCACGGACCCGCTCCCGCTCAAGCGTCGACTGCTGAACATCAAGACAGAACAGATCGAAGATCCCGTCTTCGCGCATCTGTTTCAACAGACGCAAGACGAACTCGACCGCCAGATCAACATGCTGGCCGACGTGGGCACCAGCCGCTTCCTGCCGGGCAGTTTACAAGTGTTCGGCGGTGTCAGCACATCGTTACTTGAACTGGCGCAACAAATACTGCAACAGGTTTCCAAACGCGTCGAAGAAGGGGCTGACCAAGTCACGGCAGTCAACTTCGCTGACCAAGCGGCTCGCGAGATCGAATGGTATCGCGCACAAGCCCCCGCGTTTTCGGCCCAGGCGATCATCCGCGAGGACATGTATTCGGGCTTGCTCTCGACCGGTGGCAACTTGCTGATCGGACGCGAGACGAAACTGGCCTCGCGGCGCGTTGAAGCGTTGCTGCAACACGAAGTCGGTACGCATCTGGTCACTTACTACAACGGCCAATCGCAGCCGATGCGGCTACTAAAAGTCGGCTTAGCCGGATACGACGGCCTGCAAGAAGGGCTGGCCGTGCTGTCTGAGTATTTAGTCGGCGGCCTCAGCCCCGGACGCCTGCGAACACTGGCGGCACGCGTCGTCGCCACGCATCAGATGATTCGCGGCGACTCCTTTGTCGAGACTTATCGCGAGTTGACGGAGAACCATTCTTTCGAAGCCCGCACTGCGTTTACGATTGTGGCTCGCGTCTATCGTGGTGGCGGCTTGACCAAGGACGCGATCTATTTGCGCGGCCTGGTCGAGATCATCGACTTCATCCGCCGCGGCGGAGACTTGAACTTGCTGCTAGTCGGCAAACTAGCCGCCGACCACATCCCCATCATCCGCGAGCTGTTAAGCCGCAACATCCTCCGCCAGCCGCCGCTCCGGCCCCGATATCTCGACGATCCGCGAGCAATCGAAGCGCTGAAACGCGTAGGACAGGCCAGTAGCGTGCTTGATCTGATCGATGGCTGAATAGTTGGACAGCCCAGTTTTCATCCCAACTCCCTGGTGTGTCCCTGTCCAATTAGGCCGCGGGACTTCAACCTGTCCGATGACTCGCCAGCATCTGCCGGATTGCGGGAAGCAATACGTCCGGGACAGTGATGACCGCCTGGCCGGCATGCTCGGCGGCTGCTTCCTCGTCTTCCGCAACCTGTTCCTCTTCGGAAAGCCCTTCGTAGTGTGACAACAGCTGTTTCACTCGTTCGCCATTCCAACCTGGTGGGAACTTCTGATTGCTCATTCTCGTCTCCTCCGACGCTTGCGGCGGCGGTACGCCTGAAGTGGCTTTCCTCGAAGATCAAACGCAGTCACAACAAACACGCTGTCGGGCTCTGGATCAGGAACGTAAATCACGCGGATATATCGCCCGGCCGGAGTTTGGCCCAGAGCTTGTCGTGAATCATCGCGTCCCGGAAGATCCTCACCCGAATGCCGCAAGACGTACTCGACTTCGGCCTCGGTGACATTGTGTTCATGGATGTGTGGTTCGCCTGTGTCAGGGTCAATGTAGAACCGGACTTCCAATTCAATCCTCCCGTCACAGAACGACTGCCCTCATTATAAACCAAAGTCATTTTACCGCAGGGCGTCTGAAATTGCGATTCGGCGGAACACGAAGGCACGCTGGCGTTAAAGCCGCTGCAAGGCTCGGGCGGTGCCAGCGTCTTCCTGGTCCGCAAGAGCGACATCCCCAACCTCAATCAGATGATCGACGCGGTCAGCCGCGACGGGTTCGTCATCGCGCAAGAATACCTTCCCGCAGCCGAGCAAGGCGACATGCGGCTGTTTGTCATGAACGGACGGCCCCTTCGTGTTGGCACAAAGCATGCCGCGTTTCGTCGCGTCCGCAGCGGTGGCGACATGCGGAGTAACATCCCCGCTGGCGGCACCAAGGCTGCTGCCCAGGTCGACAACATCGCCCTCCACATCGCCAAAATCGTCCGTCCCAAGCTGGTTCAGGATGGCATATTCCTGGTCGGACTCGACATCGTCGGTGACAAGCTGATGGAGCTCAGACAAATCTAAGGGGTCAAGACTCGTTGTTTTCGGTTCCGCTCACGTAACAGTTTAGTCCATTTGCCCCGTCGATGTGGTCAGATTGGGCTTGCGTGGGGCGGGGTGTGGGGTAATTGATCGGTATTCTCCCAGTCTGAATGGATGCCGATGCACTTCCGCCTTTACCCGAATCACGAATACGGCTGCCCTAATGTCAGCCATTGCCCACATCTCGGTGGGGCGGCGCTGGGGATCTTGGTGTTGATCGCCAATACCAGTGGCAACACTATCGATGGGCTGCATAAAGCCGTCGATATCGAACGAAAACGGAATACCAAGCTCGTCGAAGAGAATCAGAGGCTCGAAAAAGCTCTCGAGCAAGCCAAGCTCGAATTGAAACTCGAACGCCAGAACAAGTTCGCCACCAACCAGCAGAAGAACGAAGTCGACACCGAC
>CAUJKL010000322.1 GCA_963204995.1 Planctomycetota bacterium
CCTAGAGTCGCGCAGCGCACCCTGGGATTCATCGAACAAAAAAACCGAGGAACCCAGAAAGGGTTCGACAAGGATGACGCTGTGAAAACCCATCAGGGTTTGAAATCCTTTCGTGGAAGTAACCCAGGGTGCGCTGCGCGACCCTGGGCTACGTTGTTTAACGGCTTCGCCGTACAAGAACATGTAACAATCCTATCGTTGCGTCGTGTAAATATGTGGGTAATGACAAGGAGAAGAGCGTCAGGCGCCGATTTGACTCACAATTTCTCCGAGCGTAGGCTGGAGCAATCGCGTGAAGCCCGTCAATGGCATGTTTCTAAGTGCCGGTCAGTGGGGGCAGGAGATGGAATACGAATGCCCGCAAAGGAGCGAAACATGAACCGCCCAGTTCGCCAGAATTGGCGGATCGTTGTATCCGTCATTGTCGCGACGCTGGCATTCTTCGTTTCCTCACTGACACACGCACAATCTTCCGTCATTCAACCTCTGACGTTACGCATCGATGATGCGCCTCGCCGAGCCCACTCGGCTCTCGTAAAAGGCTCGCACGTCAATGTGTTCATTCCGAGCTTGCCCTATCTGTATACGTCGCATTCGATCAACGCCGCGTTGATCAAACCGTCCGATAACGAGCAAGGCTGGGAATACGACATGTCGGTGTCGCATCAGCAAATTGACGAAACCACTTATGAGTTCAAACTCCGTGAAGGCGTGCGTTTCCAGGATGGCACGCCCTTCGATGCCGACGCTGTGGTTAGGAACATGGACGCCTTCAAGGCAGCTCCCGTCAAATACAGCAAGATTGACAAGGTCTTTGATCGCGCGGAAAAGATTGACGACTTCACCGTCCGGTTCCATCTCACGGAAAAGTACGGCTGCTTCATGAACGATCTGATCTGGATGCAGTTCTACACGGACAAATATCTCGCGAAGAATGGCTGGAATGGCAAACCAACTTGTCCGAACCTGTCGGAACCCGGCCCGTATGGCTTGGGCCCTTACGTCCTGATCGATGGGCATATCGAGGGCGACAGTCAAACGCCCGTGGCAGTCCTTCAAGCCAACCCGTATTACTGGAACAAAGACTATCCCAAGGTCGAGACGATTACGGTATACACCGAGCTGGACTCCAAGCAGGCGAAGGACGATGTGCTCTATCGCGAGGGCGAAGTTGATATCGCCTTCATTCCGCCGGAGTATAAAGTCGAAACGATTTTGGCCCCGTACAGCAAGCTGATTTGTTCCCCTTCGACGGACAACATCGCCATTCATCTCAACTTGATTAACGGCCATCCGCGCCTCCGCGAAAGAGAAGTGCGAGTCGCCTTGAATCAAGCCCTGCATCAACAGCACCTCCTGCATTTCGTTTTCGACGGCGAGGGCATTCTTTCGCCGACCCAGGCATCGCCCTACTTCCCCGGCGTCCGCGAAGTGGCCAAGACCTTGCGTCCTTATTCCGAAGTCGAAGATCCAGAAAGTCCGACGAAACGCCGTGAATTGAGGACCATCCTGAATGGCTTGAAACTGAAGGTGCTGACACAGGACCGGTTTCTCGCTTTGTGGCGAGGCATCGAAACGCAATTGAGGCAAGTCGGCGTGACGCTCGATATCGTCGTAACGCCGAGCGAAAAGGAGATCTTCGGTCCGCTGCTAAAAACCAACGCTGGCGAGAATGAGGTATCCTGGGACTTGCTCGTGTGGGGCAATGACGACTGGTTCTTCAATCATCCGTTCACGGCGTTCTTCGTGTACCGCACGGATAATGTGTGGAGTACGGTCTATCCCGATCCGATCATGGACGAATACATCAACGAAATGTTTCGGGCCAGCGTGAACGACCCGGAGTTCGTCGAGATATCGAGAAAGATCATGCAACGAGCCTACGACGAAGCGTACATGCTGTTCGTGCCGACGCCGAACAAAGTGTTTGCCGTCAACAAGGAAGTTATCTTTCAGCCATACAGGATGGCCTGTATTCCGTTATGGAAGATCCAAGTAACGGATCAACATTGGTCGCTGCGCCAAGGACCGTATCCGACAGAACTCACGAAGCCAGTGCAGATCGCTCGTACGAACTACGACAAAAGGAACTAGTGATGCGCAATCGCGGTGTGCTCGTCAAGTTGATCTTGCTCGTTGCAATTCCCGTTGTGGCGATCTGTGGCATGGGCAGCTACGGCATCTGGAATGCCTGGACGACCTTCGAATCGGTAAAGCAAGTGCATGGGACTGCCGTGGATTTCCGGCAAAGTGCCTTGAGCATCGGCGATCCGCTGAATCAGCTGCGGCAACTCTCGTTAACAATGGTTATGGTTCCGAGTCGCGAATTGCAAGTGAAGCTGGAACGTGAGCAAGCCGACTTGACCCACAAGATCGACGCCACACTCGCAAGCTGGAAACTCGTCGAGAACGACGCGTCGGCCACTGCGTTCAACAATTTGCAGGCCAGTTGGGAAAACTACAAAACGCTCAAGGATGTCACCGTCAGCAAAGTGTTATCGGATTATCGCGAAGAGGCGTTCATCAATGCGATCGATGCGGAAGCCAGACAGTTTCAGGCGGTGAAAGACAACTTGGCCATCTGGATGCAGGCCAAGATCACGAAGGCCGACGACGTTTATCAAATCGCGGACGACCGATACAGTGCCGCGTCGTGGAACGCCATCGCATTGGTAATTACGCTGACGCTGATTATCGGTGGATTTGGCGTTTTTACGATGCGCCAAATCATTCATCCGATCCAAGCCATGCGCGACATGGCGTCGAGAATTGCCACCAACACGTCAACTTCTTCGCTCACCAACGCGTTGGCGGAGCGTATCGATATCCAATCCAGCGATGAACTCGGCGAGTTGGCGCGCGCGTTCAATCAAATGGTCGCGAACCTGCAGGCCGCTACCGAAAGGTTATCCGTCGAGGAGAAACGCATTCAAGCGATCCTAAATTCGACAGCGGATGGGATCATCACGATCGACGAGAACGGACTCATTCAATCTTTCAACGCATCGGCGGAGCGATTGCTGAACTATCATGTCCGCGAAGCCCTCGGATCGAACGTGGCGAACATGATCCCCGCCCTGCAATCAACGAGGCAGGGCGACCGCATCGCTCGCCCTCTTGGCACGGCCGAATCGGCTCGGTTCACAGGCGAGAGCCAGGTCGAAGCACTGACTCGGAGTGGTCAATCGATTCCGCTGGCCGTGCGCATCAGCGAAATGAATTACCTCGGCGAGCGGCTTACGATTGCGACGATGCAGGATATCAGTGTCCGAAAACACGCGGAAGCAGAACGCGAAAAACTCTTTCGTGCCATTCGCGATGCCGTCCAACGTCTTTCGGCGGCCAGTAACCAGATTCTGACAACGACGACCGAACAAGCGACCGGAGCTCATCAACAGGCAGCAACCGTGTCGCAAACCGTCTCCACGGCACAAGAAATATCGGAAACAGCCCAACAAGCAGTGGACCGTGCCAACGAGGTGAGTGAATCTGCTCGCCGAACGGGAGAAATTGGCAACGCCGGACGTCAGGCCATCGAAGACTCGATCCGCGCGATGAACCTGGTCAAATCGCAAGTTGAATCCATTGCGGAGCACATACTGACGCTCGCCGAGCGAGCTCAGGCGATTGGTGAAATCACGGCGACCGTGAATGACATCGCAGAGCAAACGAATGTCTTGGCGCTGAATGCCGCCGTCGAAGCATCGCGCGCCGGCGAGCACGGCAAAGGATTCGCGGTGGTGGCTTCCGAAGTCAAGTCGTTGGCGGAGCAATCGAAGAAGGCGACTTCGCAAGTCCGGCAGATCCTCAGCGAAATCCAACAAGCGACGAACAAATCCGTGCTTTCGACGGAACAAGGCACCAATTCCGTCTCTGATGCCGGTAAAATCATTGCGAAGGCTGGGGATACGATCAACACGTTGACATCCGCGCTCGCCGCGTCGGCGCGACTGGCCACCCAGATCGCCGCCTCGGCCAACCAGCAAGCGATCGGCGTCAGCCAACTGAATGAAGGAATTCGCAACATCGATGACATCACCCGACAAAACGTCGAGGCCATCAGTCAGATCGAGAGATCGGCCCGAAATCTCAGCGAGTTGAGCCGAGAGCTTGATTTGCTTACTGCGACGAACGTCATATGATCGCATCCTTCGTAGGACGGATCTTCAATCTGTCCTACCTACCGTTTGAGACTTGTGACGGTTTGAAATACTTATCCTCCGCAAACTGTACCACCATCCAAGGAACTGGCTGATGAGCATGATCCGACCACTGTGGTTTATGTCTGTCATTTTCTGCTCCATCGCGGTGATGGATGCGTATACCGGACACGCCGCCGAGACAGAGGCTCTGGTCCGCGTCGTCGATCTGAACGTTGGCGAATCGCAAACGGTTCGCCTGTGCAATGGAAGCGAAGTCGTTGTGAAACTGCTCGATTTGCAAGAGCAACGTGATTCCATTCGTGACGCCGTTCGCGAAGCTCGCGTGCGAGTCTCGATCGATGGGCAGGAAGCAGAACTGGTCTCCGCAACCTATCACTTGCCGACGCGAATTGGCGAAGTACAGATCGATTGCTCGATCACGAAAGGTTACAACAGCAATGGTACGGCCGAGTCGTGGGCTCTGGACAAAGATGCAAGACTGCGTTTGTGGCCTGCCGGTTCGCCGTTGCTGCGACCGGGAACTTTCATCTATCCCGTCAAGCAACGCTGGTTCGCCGGCCTGACGCAGATGTGCAACGAGCCGACCTACGTCGATGGTTGCGAGCGGCCAACGCTTAAACAAATCTACTATCACAACGGACTCGACATTGGTGGCAGCGAAGGCTTGACCGAAGTCATCGCCGCGACGGACGGATTAGTTGTGTCGACCGGACTCGATGTGTTGCCCGAGCATCGTGAGGACACGCCGGTTCGAGAGCGTTACGACGTCGTCTACTTGCTCGACGCGCGCGGTTGGTACTATCGCTACAGCCATCTGCAAGAGATCGACGAATCGGTCAAACCGGGCCGCGTGATGAAAATGGGCGAACGCATCGGGTCACTCGGTAAAGAAGGCGGCAGCGGCGGGTGGACTCATTTGCACTTCGGCATCGCCGCCCGCCAGCCATCCGGTCGCTGGGGCGAACAGGAGGGATACGCCTTTCTCTGGGAAGCTTACCTCCGCGAATACAAGCCCAAGATCATCGCGGTGGCACGGCCTCACCGCCTGATCCTGGCAGGCGAGCAAACGACACTCGACGGTTCAAAGTCGTGGAGCACCTCGGGAAGTATTGCGGAGTTCGAATGGCGATTTGACGATGGCACGATAGCGAAGGGCGAGACAGTGACACGAACGTATCCAAAATCCGGTTGCTACAGCGAGATTCTGAAAGTGACTGACGCTGAAGGGAATGTGGCGTACGACTTCGGTATCGTCCAAGTCCTCGATGGCGATCATCTCGATCGACTCCCGCCGATGATTCATCCCAATTATTGGCCGACACAGAACATTCGCCCGGGCGATCCGATCACTTTCAAGGTCCGCACGTTTGGCACGACTGACGGCAAGGAAGTGTGGGATTTCGGCGATGCCAGCGACAAGGTCGAAGTCCAATCCGACGGCAACGTCAACAAGCTCGACCCCAACGGCTACGCGGTCACAACCCACTCGTACAACACACCAGGCGACTACATCGTCCGCGTCGAGCGAACGAGTCGCGACGGAGTCAGCGGCGTCGGACATTTGCACGTTCGGGTTGAGTCCAACGATTCACGGTGAGCATCGGCGTTACGAGCAATAAGTTGCGGAAACTTGAGCGCGGAGGTCACTCAACCGATGACGAGTTTAAAGCGACCATCGCCATAAAGGATGTAGTTGGCCCAGTCTCGTTCGTCGGCTCTCAACAATTCTGCACGGGACTTGGTGACGGCAGACTCCAAGGTCTGGCCTTCCGCAAGTCGGGCGTAAACGCCGGTCGCGAAGCTGGCGGCGGCGGTGTCGCCGACTTCCCAATACGTTCCGAGATACGCTTCCACTCCGCTGCGTAAGAACAACTCGGCGAAGGCTGCGGCTTCAGTCGTCATTGAGCCGCGCACACGGCCCGCCTCGCAGGCATTCACAAACGCGACTCTTGGCAGCGAGGTGAGCTTCTCCAGATCCTCTAACGTCAGAGGCTCTCTCCCGGCAAGCAGCAATCCGCTCTGATCGCGGCCTGGGCCGTTGAAGAATGCATGCCCGCAGTAGTGGACCACATCGGCCTCGCCCAGCGCCTTTCGAACTGCTTCTTTGGTCGCCTGTTTGCCACGCAGTTCTTTCAATTTCACTCGGTCCTTGGATTGCTCGATAATCCGAATCACGGCGTCGGCCTCGACTTCGGTGCCCGGTAGATCCTCGGTCGGATTCACAATCAATAGCACATCCAGCAGCCCGACTTTCAGCGGTCTAGCAAACAAACGTTCGGTCGGCACGCCTGCGACGGCCAGTCGTCGGCTGATTCCTGCTTGCGTCGCGGGACGATTGGAACCATCCGATGTTGCCAACATCTCGAACGGTAACTTCGACGCAGCAACATCGTGGATGATCATGGTTCTAGCTTCGCTGCATCGCGTGAGAAGCTGCGTCGCATCTTTGCCGAATAGCGTTTCCGCTAGTTGAGCTCCGCGTTCGGCTAACTCGATTAAGCCAGGCGTTTCTCGCTTGCTCGAGCCGCTTCCCTTGGCAAAGGCTGCAACCTGTGTTGCGTTCAGCGAGATGCGACGTGAAGAGGCGATTGCGCTGCCTGCAGGCGGCAACGTCGTGACGGTGAGTTCGTCGTTTTCTAAGCTCACTTGCAGAATCAGTTCCTCTTCACGACCTGACGCCACAACGGGGCTCGCGGTGACGCGACGCGTCGTAACCTGGACTTGAGGTTCACCCGCGAGCTTTTCGTGCAGCTTGTCGAACCGACTGGCGTTCGTCTCGAACCAGACGATGGTGGTGTGACCGCTCAGCTCCGAAAACCCGCGTAGCATTGCATTGGCCATGACCGCAACATCTGTAATCACGGCACCTCCGAATGCGACCACACCGAGACGCTGAAATCCATGTTGCTGTGCTTGGCGGGCGGTTTCGCGGGCTGCCTCTTCCACCCGCTTCTCTAAACCGTCGACCTCCTTCAAAGGTCCGAGCGAGGCCAGGTACAACCAGTCGGCGTCGATCTCCGGCGATTCCAAGCTGATCAGCGTTCGCCCTTCTGCGCGCCCAACCGAAGCTCGGCCTCCGATGGCTCGATCCAACGCGGCACCGGCACCACCGAGTGGAATCTTGTCGAACGCGCCTACGGCCACGGCATCCAGATTGCTGCCCGAAGTCACGCTGCCCTGCACTAATTCGATTTGCAGCTTGCCGGACCCATGATCGCGGGCCACATTCAGCAGACCCTTGAGAACCAGCGACGCGATGATCACAGGATCGCGAGTCCGCAACAGACGGAGGTTCTCGTCGACGGTGAGGCCATTCCATTTCAGTGACGCCGCGTCTGTTGCAAGACGCGGCCTCGCGAGATCAATGACTGCCTTCGCCAGATCTTCCATGCGCTCGGGCAGCCCTAATTTCTGGCGATAGAGATCATCATCAATTGCCTTCGCGTTCTGCGTGAAGTAACTCGACTCGCACCAAGTCTTGTCTTGCAAACGATCAGGAACTACGTCGCTTTCAAACAGGTCGGCCACAAGTGCCGCTGCACCGCCGAATCCCCCGACAACGTACAACGGCTTGCCAACTTCCAGCGTCCGCCAGGCTTCTTCG